>JBDHRZ010000124.1:0-7486 GCA_039807845.1 Rhodoferax sp. | reverse complement strand
AAGCCTTCATGGGCTTCTACAAAGCCCAGGAGAAGTAAGCCATGACCCAACCCCAACTCACCGCCATCACCACCATCACCGCCACGCTGGAACTCGTCAGCGGCCTGCGCATCGGCGCGGGTGACAGTGAAATGCGCATCGGCGGCGTGGACAACACCGTGATGCGCCACCCCCACACGCAGGCGCCCTACATTCCGGGCTCCAGCCTCAAGGGCAAGATGCGCAGCCTGCTCGAGTGGCGCAGCGGCGCTGTCAAAGAGGAGCCGCTGGGCTGGAAAGATCTGCAGAGTTCCACCGAGGGCACCAAGGCAGAGATCAAGCGGATCCTGCAGTTGTTCGGCATCAGCGGCGACGCGAAACTGGGCAAGGAAATGCTGGAACTCGGCCCCAGCCGGCTGTCGTTCTGGGACTGCAATCTGCAGGAGGACTGGCTGCAGGGAATTCGCGAGAACAACCAGATGCTCACCGAAGTCAAGAGCGAAAACCGCATCAACCGCATCTCGGGCGTTGCCGAGCATCCGCGCCAGACCGAGCGCGTGCCCGCCGGCGCACGCTTCGACTTCCGCCTGTCCGTCAAGCGACTCGCAGGCGATGGCAAGGAGTTGCTCGACACGGTGCTGCAAGGGCTCAAGCTGCTGGAGATGGACAGCATCGGCGGCAGCGGTTCGCGCGGGTACGGCAAGGTGAAGTTCGTCGGCTTGGCCATCGACGGGCAGGACCGCCAAGCCGACTTCGACAAGGTTCAAGCGTTTCCGCGAGTGACACGAGACCAGCCATGAGCCAAGCCGCCTTGCCACGCAAGATCCTCGACACCGTGCAGCAACTGCCCGCCGCGCTGCAGCAGGAGGTGCTGGATTTCGCCGCCTTTCTCGCACAACGCACGCAACCATCGGCTGCGCAGGAATGGCACGACCTGCAAGACGCGCAGATCACCACGCTGCACGACGTGTGGGACAACCCGGAAGACGAGGTCTGGAATGACGCTTGAACCCGGTTGTGTGGCGCTGGTGCCATTCCCCTACACCGACCTGAGCGCGTCGAAGAAGCGCCCCGTGCTGCTGCTGACGGCGCCAGATGCACGAGGAGACTTCATCGCCATGGCAATGACTTCCCGAATGCAGGATCGACATGCGGTCGCCCTGCCCGCCGGACCTTTGCCCGAGGGCGGCGCCTTGCCGGCGGCAAGCTGGATCCGCACCGACAAGGTCTTCACCCTGCGCGAAACCATCGTCGGCAAATCTCTGGGGCGCGTCAACGACTCAACCCGGCAAGCCTGCGTAGAGCAGCTATGCAGTCTCTTGCGCACAGGAGCATGAGATGCAAGCCTACCGCCTGACATTGCGTCCGCTGTCGGCCATGGGCACGCCGATGGCAGGCGACACCCTGTTCGGGCAGCTCTGCTGGACATTGCGCCGCCAACTCGGCGACGATGCCATCGTGGGCCTGCTCACCGGCTACACCCAGGGGCGCCCTTTCGCCGTCATATCGGACGCCCTGCCCCACGGCCACCTTCCGTTGCCCAGCCTGCCTGCGAACACCTGGCATGCGGAAGCAAACAGCGACCGAAAGGCCCTCAAGCAAAAACGCTGGTTGCCCTTGCAAACCTTGCGCGAGCCGCTGGAGAAGTGGCAGCAACATGCCGCCGGAGACACCCAGTTGGCGCAAACCCTGGGACGCCGGGGCCCCACGCCCGATCAAGGCGCTGCCGAGTCGTTCGATGCACAGGCTGCAAAGGGTCCCATCGAACGCGCCCAGCCGCACAACACCGTCAACCGCCGCACCGGCACCACGGGCACCGGCATGTTCGCACCCTACACCATGGGGCAAACCTGGCTGGCACCCGGCAGCCTGCTGGATGTGGTGGTGGTGCTGGACGAGTCGCGCCTGTCTGTGCAGCAACTGCGGGCGGCGTTTGCATACATCGGCCTGCATGGCTTCGGGCGCGACGCCAGCATCGGCCTGGGCAAGTTCGAACTGGCGGGCGATGCATCTCCCATCGCCTGGGAGCAACCAGCCCAGGGCGAAGCCAATGCCTGGCTGACCCTGGGGCCCTGTGCGCCACAAGGGTTGGGCTTCTGCGCCGTGCGCAGCCACTGGCAGGTCATCACCCGTTTCGGCCGCCACGGAGATGTCGCGGTGCAAAGCGGCATCCCCTTCAAGCGCCCCGTGCTGCTGGCCAGGGCCGGCAGCGTGTTCTGGCCCGGGCAGTTCGACACCAGCCGCCAATTCATCGGTCAGGGGCTCGGCGGGACGGGGGCTCCGGTTTCACTCACCATGCCGGAGACCGTCCACCAGGGCTACGCGCCCGTCGTGCCTTTGCACCTGCCGGAATCCGTGGCACCCCGCGCTCCCGTGGAGGCTGCATGAACCCGTTTCTCACCACCCACCACCTGCACCTCACGCCGCTCTCGCCGATCCACATTGGCTGCGGTGAGGACTTCGAACCGACCAACTACGTGATTGACGACGGCATCCTGTACGGTTTTGACCCGAGTCGTGCCGTGTTGAATGAAGCACAGCGCAACGATCTCATGAGGGTCGCACGCCAAGGATCACTGCCAGGGATCCAGCGCTTTTTCCGTGACAACGCCAAAGCGTTCAAGCCGCGCGCGCATGTAATCATGCCGGTGTGCGCTGGCGTGGCGCACTTGTATGAGCAAAGGATCGGCCGTGCCGCCAACGTGGAAGCCGACGGCAACCAGGTGTTCAATCTGCTGGCAATAGAGCGCCACGTGCACACCGGCGCCTCGCAACTGCCCTTCATTCCGGGCACCAGCTTCAAAGGCGCGCTGCGAACCACGTGGCTGGACGACCTGAACGCCGGACACCAGCCGAATGACGTCGAATACAAGCGCAATGGCGAGGCCAAGTCCACAGCAGCAATGGAAAAGCGCCTGCTGGGTGGCGACTTTCAGACCAGTCCGTTACGTCTGCTGAAAGTCGCAGACCTCATGCCCAACCACGAACCGGAGCGCGAAGTGCTCTTCGCGGTGAACCGCAAGAAACGCGAGGTCCTGGGTCGGGATGACCCCATCGCCGCCCGCAAGGACTGCGTGCTGGCCGGCCAATACCGCCTGTTTGCGGCCAATGTCACCTTGCCCGCCCTGCTGCAAAGAGTCGGCGCCACCGACAGCAAAGACAAGCCAGCCACGCCTCAAGCCCGCCAGCTCAACGCCCACGGCGCAGTGGACTTGCGCAAGCTTGCAGGACAGTCCAACGCCTACCACCTGCAACGCCTGCGCCGTGAACTGGACGTGTTGGACGGGCGCGGTCTGGTCAACCCGACATGGAAAAGCAGCATCACCAGACTGCTCTCGGCTCAAAGCACCCTCGGCAAGAAACTGGAAGCAGGCGATGCCTTCCTGATCCGGCTTGGCCGCTACGGCAGCGCCGACAGCAAGACACTGACCGGCGAAGGCGTGGCCAGCATCAAGATCATGGGTGCCAAAGGGCAGCCTCCGACCTTCGAAAGCACCACCAAGACCGTCTGGCTGGCAGCACAGAACGAAAACGACCAAAAGCACCTCATCCCGTTCGGCTGGGCGGTGGTCGAAATCGACCCGCAAGGCGACTGCGCCGAGCTGAAAACCTGGTGCCAGCAGCAGGCCCAAGGCCGCCGCAGCATGGCCACGATTCGGGCCCAACTCGCGGCAGAAGCTGAAAAGGCCGATGCCGAAAAAGCCCGCCTGCAAGCCGAGGCCGAGGCCAAGGCCGCCAGGCAGCAGGCGGAGCGCCAGCAAGAGGAGCAACGCCAACAGGCGCTGGACGCCCTGACGCCACAATTGCGAGAGGTGGAGCAACTGCGCCAGGCCTGTGCCAACTGGGCGGCGAAGCTGCCGCCGCACGGCAACTACCGGAAGCAGGCCGCCGACGCCAACAAGTCCGGCCTGTACAAGGATGCCTTGAACCTCGTGAAGACCGCTCTGGAAAGCTCGGACTGGACGGCGGCTGACCGGCTCGCCCTGGCGGAAATGCTGCCAGCCACCCTGCCTACCGTCATCGCCCCTTGGGATGCCAAAGACCAACGCAAGAAGCTGCAACTGGCCAGACTCCGGGGTGAGGCGTGACCACCCCTTCGGATGGCCCTGGCGTGGCGGGCAGACCGAAAACTGAACTGCCAGCTACCGGACCTGAACGGCGACAGCCGCACACGAGGGGTGCTACGCCGCTGCCCATCGCCCGCTACCGCTTCAGCGCCCGCGCGGTCGATGCACTGCAACTGCCACACTACGCAGGCTCGCTGCTGCGCGGGCAATTCGGCGCGGCGTTGCGGCATCTCGCCTGCATGACCCGTCAGCCGACCTGCGCCGACTGCCCGCTGCGCGAGACCTGCCCGTACACGCGCATTTTCGAAGCGCCCGCGCCTGCCCAGCACCACTTGCAGCGCTTCAGTTCCATTCCCAATGCCTACGTGATCGAGCCCCCACCGCCCGCCATCGGCAACCACGGAGACGGCGGCGAGCGCCGGCTGCAGCCGGGCCAGGAACTGTCGTTTCACATGGTATTGATCGGCTACGCCCTGGAGCAACTGCCCATGGTCATCGTCGCCTGGCAACGCGCCCTCGCGCGGGGTCTGGCCAGGAGCCGCAGCCGGCTCGAACTCGAAGCAGTACGCTGGGAAGATGCTGCCGGGCGGTTGCACCCCGTCTGGAGCGCCGCACAACCTCGCATAGAAGCGCATGTCGCCAGCCTCGAACTGCCCGCCATGCCTGATGAAACAAGGGCGCTGCGCCTGCACATCCACACGCCACTGCGCCTGCAACGTCAAGGCCACGCTTTGCCACCGAGGGAACTCACCCCGCGCACATTGATCAGCGCCGTGGCCCGGCGCGTGGCACTGGTACTCGAATTCCACGCCGGGCAGCCCGGCTGGGGCGAGCAGGTGCCGGCAACCGTGGCGTCGGTCGAACGGTTGAACGACCAGCGCGACCTGCAATGGTTCGACTGGACGCGTTACAGCAGCCGCCAGCAACAGGAAATGACGCTGGGAGGCGTACTCGGCCAGTGGCACCTGTCGGGCCCGCGCGAAACGCTCGCCAGCGCCTGGCCGTGGCTTTGGCTGGGCCAATGGCTGCACGTCGGCAAGAACGCTACCTTCGGTCTGGGCGGCTACCGGCTGCAGGCCTGAATCAAAGCGCCGCGCGCAGATCCGCCAAGGTGGCCATCAGCGTCATCGGATCCAGCGGCGAGGGTTCGAAGCCAGCGCGTAGTACGCCAGCACGCGTGATTCCTGGCATACGACGAAAGTGCGGGTGGCACCGCTCGCCTGGTCGCGCAGGGCGCGCTGGCGCGGCCACTGGTCCAGGCTTTGCACGCCGCTGCAGAACGTGCTCGCGTCGTGCCCTGCGGCCAGGGGCACCGGCGCCTGGAGGATCACCGCTCGGCCCAGGGCGGCGTGCTGCGCAGCGTCTCCTGCAGACGCGCATTGGGCGCGGGTGGCTCGTCCAGGCGTTCGACGAACTTGCGATACACCTCGTGGTCGACCGACAGCAGCGCCTGGTCGAGCAGCGCCTGCTCCGCCTCGCTGCGCACGGCGTCCAGAATGAAATCGGTCCGGGTCTTTCCGCGCGCCCTGGCCGCGCGATCGATCAGTTCACGCACCTCAGGCTTGACGCGCAGGTTCAGGGTGTCGCGTCTGGCGGGTGTGTGGGCGCTGCGCTCGCAAGCTTGCCTGAGCCTCTCGTCAGGCCGGGCGCGGCTACCATGCCTGCCATGACCACATATTTCGTCTCCCGCCACGAAGGCGCTGTGCGCTGGGCGCAGCAACAAGGTCTATCCGTCGACAGTGTGGTGCCGCACCTCGATCCCGCCGTGGTGCACGCCGGCGACACCGTGATCGGCACGCTGCCCGTGCATCTGGCCGCACAGGTCTGCCATGCCGGCGCGCGCTACGTGCACCTGCGGCTCGACGTGCCGGCCGAATTGCGCGGGCGCGAACTCGATGCCGCCGGCCTCGACCGCCACCACGCCTCGCTGCAGCAATTCGATGTCCGGGCGGCCAGCCCCGCGGGCGGGCGCATCCTGGTCGTGCCGCGCGCCCTGTGGTCCGATCTGCCGGCCGACGGAGCCTGGCCAGTGTCCGATCTGTGCCGACTGGCCGGCGGGCGCTGGCTGCCACGCGCCGACGTCGAGCACGACAGCCAATGGCTGCAGCCGATCGCCTATCTGCTGATCCACGACGGGGCAGGTGCCTTGTGGTGCTACCAGCGCCGGGGCGGTGACGCGCGGCTCGACGGTCGCTGGAGCTGTGGCGTCGGTGGCCATGTGGACGAGGCCGACTGCACGGTGCAGCAGGCCCTGCTGCGCGAAGTGCACGAGGAACTCGGCATCGATCCCGCCCAGGCACTGCGCGGCCTGCAACTGCGCGGCATGGTCCATGAAGGCCACAGCGCCGCCGGCCGGGTGCACCTGGGTGTCGTCTACAGCGCGCTCTGGTGCGGCGACGCACCGCCGCAGCCGGTCGCCGGGGAAGCCCTCGCGGCCAAGGGCTTCGTGACCGCCGCCAGCGTTGCACGCGACTCGCGCTTCGAACGCTGGAGCCAACTGGCCGCGCATCTCCTCGCGCAAGCGCAGGCATGAATCCACGACACGAGCCGCTGTGCATCCTGCTGTGCACACTGGGCGCGAGCTGGGCCGTTATCCCCGAAGTGCTGGGCTGGCTCGCACCGCAGGTGCTCGACCTGTACGCGCATCACCCGCAGCGCGACCAGCTCGACGCGCTACGCGAGCGCCATGGCTTGTTCGCGCCCGACGAACTGTGGGTGTGCAGCACCGAGGGCGCACAGACCCGGGCCAGCCGGGAGCTGTTGCTGCAATGGTGGCGGCGGCTGGATGCGGCGCCTGCGCTGCGCATCTGGACTGCCACCGGCACCGACCAGTTGGCCAGCCAGGACGAATGCGCACGGTTTCGCGAGCTCTGCCTGCGCACCGTGCTGCGCGCGCACGAGCGCGCCGCAGGTGGCCAGGTCATCCTGTCGCTGGCGGGCGGGCGCAAGACGATGAGCGCCGATCTGCAACACGCCGGCAACATCCTCGGCGCCGACGCGCTGCTGCACGTTGTAGGCCCCGAGCCATTGCCCACAGGGCTGCGCGAACCCGCCGTCGAGACCCTGCTGCAGCCGCTGCCGCGCGAACTCGCCGCAGGCGTCATGCCGCTCGTGGTAGGAACAGGCATGCACAGCGAACTGCTGGATATCCACGACGGCGCGGGGACGATCTGCAGCGCACGCTACCCCCTGCCCGTGGCCAGCCCGGGCCAGCCCATCTCGTGGTGCTGCCCGCCGGGCCGGCAGCCGCTGCTGCAGGTGGAACTCGAACGGCGCCAGCGCGAAAGCAGCAGCCTGCTCGGGAATTACCTGGCTACCATTGCGCAGCAGGAGCGCCACGACAACTGGCGCAGCCTCTACCGCCTGCCGGCTGCGCAGATCGAGCGGCTGCGCAACACGCAACCCGCGCCCGGGCACCTGCGCCTGCTGTCCCCACTGCC
>JBDHRZ010000123.1:0-7511 GCA_039807845.1 Rhodoferax sp. | reverse complement strand
CAACGTACTCTTCCTCACGATCAACGGCCTGGTGGGTTTCAGCCTGGCACCGGTGGGCTGGATGTCGACCCTTCCGGTGATGGCATACGTGGTCGGCGGCGCCAGCAGCACGCCGCTGGTGGCGCGCACGCAGTCGGCCTGGGGTCGCAAGGTGTCGTTCCAGATCGGCCTGGCCGTGGCACTGGTCTCGGTACTGGCGTGCGCCTGGGCGGTCTCGCTGCACAGCTTCTGGCTGCTGATGGCCGCCACCGTGGTCGCCGGCTACTACAACGCGAACGGCCAGCTCTACCGGTTCGCGGCGGCGGAACTGGCGACACCGGACTTCCGGGAGAAGGCGGTCTCCCTGGTGCTGGCCGGCGGCCTGATCGGTGGCGTGCTCGGCCCCAACATCGCAACCCGCACCAAGGCATGGACGTCCACCCCGTTCGTCGGCGCCTACCTGGCGCTCGCCGTGGTCGCGCTGATCGCGATGGCGATCATGGCGCAACTGCGCTTCCCGCCGGTGCCGCCGAAGCAGGCCGGCACGCCGCAAGGCCGGCCGCTGGGCGAGATCATGCGCCAGCCGCTCTTCATCGTCTCCACGCTGGGCGTGGCGCTGGGTTATGGCGTGATGAACCTGCTGATGGCGGCCACGCCGCTGGCGATGCAGACCTGTGCCCTGCCGTTCGAGGACACCGCGCTGGTGCTCGAATGGCATGTCATCGGGATGTATGCGCCGGGCTTCTTCACCGGCCACCTGATCCGGCGTCTCGGCACGCTGCCCGTGATGGCGCTGGGCGTGGCACTCAACGTGGTCTGCATCCTGGTCGCGCTGTCGGGGATCGAACTGCAGCACTTCGTCGTTGCCCTGTTCCTGCTCGGCGTAGGCTGGAACTTCCTCTTCACCGGCGCCACCACGCTGTCCCTGAAGGCATTCCAGCCAGCGGAAAAGGACCGCGCGCAGGCGGCGATCAACTTCTTCATGTTCGCCGTGATGACGCTCAGCTCGTTTGCCGCCGGGGCACTGGTGACGACCCAGGGCTGGCGGTTGCTCAACCTGGGCTCGCTGCTGCCGATGGCGCTCACCGCCGCAGCACTGTCCTGGATGGGCTGGCGGGTCGCGACCCGGCGCGAGGCGCCGCTGTAGGCCGATCAGAAACGCGCGTCCAGCCAGGCCGCGAGTTGTGCGAACACCTGCTCGCGCTGCGGCTGCGCTTCGTTCAGTATCTCGTGGTAGAGCGTGTCGAAACAGCGTGCCGTGACGATCGAGGCGGGCGCTGCACGCGCAAAGGCGTGGCTGCCGGCCGGGTCGACCAGCCGGTCGGCGCCGGCATACATCAGCAGGGTCGGCACCGTCCAGCGCGCAGCGTCGGCGATCACCTGTGGCCCGGTTTCGGCGATGAACGCAGCGAGCCGTGCGGAAATCCGGTCGTGCACCAGTGGATCGGCCTTGTAGCGCGCCACCACTTGCGCATCGTGCGACAGGTAGTCGGGGTTCAGGCCGTTGCCCATGCGCAGGTTCGGAACCCAGCGCGGCAACACCGCGAGCAGCAATCTCTGCACGCTGCTCAGCCCGGCGTCCAGCGCCGGCGAGGACAATACGAGACCCTCCAGCGGGCGCAGTCGCAGCGCGGCAAACCGCGCCGCCACCAGGCCCCCCATGCTGTGACCCAGCACGATCAGCGGGGTCGAAGCGTGCATGCGCGCGCGCGATTCGTCGATCACCTCGGCCAGGTCCTGCAGCAGGCGGTCCCTGGCCGGCAAGGCGCCACGCTGACCCATCGACTCGCCATGGCCGTACTGGTCATAGGCCCGCACCGCGAACCCCCAGCCGTTCAGCCGGCCGGCCAGCGCGTCGTAGCGCCAGGCGTGTTCCCCCAGGCCATGCACGATCAGCACGACGCCACGCACCGGTGCTTTCGAAAGCGGCCAGTCGACCACGACGAGGTTGGTCCCGTCGTGTGCGGTCAGCGGGCTGAAACTGGTTTCAGCCAACGCAGGCTCCGCCCGGCAGCGGCGCGGACGCGGGCACCAGCGCCCGCGCGCGCAGGTCATGCCAGAACGCCGGCGCAATTCGGTGGCCGAGCATGGCCACGCCGTCGTCCCATTGCGTGCGGTCCTGCGCACCCAGCAGCACGAGTTCGACCGCGGGATGGGCAAACGGGAACTGCAGCGCGGCCGCACGCAGCGGCACGCCGTGGCGCGCACACAAGTCCTCCACCGCACCAACCCGCTCGACCCACTCGCGCGGCGCGCGCACGTAGTTGAAACGCCGCGGCGCTGCCGCGTCGCCACGCACGCCAGTGGCCAGGATGCCGGAGTTGAACACCCCGCCCAGGGCGACGCGCACGCCACGCTGCAGGCACAGCGGCAGCAACTGCCCCAGCGCGCTGTGGTCGACGAGGCTGTACCGGCCCGCCAGCAGCAGGCAGTCGAGCGTGGATGCGCCGAGCACGTCCAGGCACACCTGCACATCGTTGACACCCAGGCCGACGTGGCGCAGCCAGCCTTCGGCCTGCATGCGGCGCAACTCCGGCAACGCCTCCTCCAGCACCTGGCGCAGCACGCGCGGATAGCTGTCGCCGTGCACGCCGGCATCGCAATCGTGCACGTACACCACGTCCAGCGTGGCCAGCCCGAGGCGCTGCAGGCTGTCCTCGACGCTGCGGCGCACCCCGCGGGCGGAGTAGTCGAACACCTGCACGAACGGCAACACCTCGACGTATCCGTGTTGCACGCGCGGCGCCGACGGGTCGGGCCGCAGCAGGCGCCCGACCTTGGTCGACACGGTAAAGCTCGCCCGCTCACGGTGGCGCAGCGCCTGGCCGAGTCGGTGTTCGCTCAGGCCGTTGCCGTAGTGCGGCGCGGTGTCGAAGCTGCGGCAACCCGAATCCCAGGCCGCGCGCAGCAGGTCGAGCGCGTCCTCGTCGCGGATCGCGGCGAACAGGTTGCCCAGCGGCGCCCCGCCAAGGCCCAGCCGCACTCCACTGGTCATGGGGGAGAAGATCATGGCGTCAAGGACCGCAGGGCCGCGTCGCCGGGCGCGTCGCGAGGCCCGGGCGGCGCCTCCGCCTGCATGCGCGCCATGAATGCGGCCAACTCCGCGGCGTTCGGCGCGCCGCGGATGCCGTCGGGGCGCGTGCACTTGAGCGCCGCCGCCGCGCTGGCATAGCGGCATGCCGGCACCGGCGCCAGACCGCGGGCCAGCGCCAGCGTCAGGGCACCATGGAACACATCACCCGCGCCCGTGGTGTCGACGGCCGGCACGGCGCATCCGGCGATCCGGTGCAGCCGGGCGTCGGACACCAGCATCAGGCCAGCGGCACCGAGCGTGACGGCGGCGTGGCTGGCGCCCAGATGAATGGCACGCAGCAGTGCCGCCTCCTGTGCGACCGGGCCCGACCAGACCGCCAGGCCAGGCTCGGAGAACACCGCCCAGCGCGCCAGCGGCACCAGCAGCGCCAGATCCGCTTGCGGCGCGACGTCGGCATCGAGCACCGATATCTTGCCATGGGCCCGCGCCCAGGACAGGGCGGCGCGGGCACCTGCCGGCCAGCGCGGATCGACCAGCACCGCGTCGCAGCCGGCAAACGCGGCATCGTCGGGCAATCGGGCCAGCGCCAGCGCATCGCCACGGTGGTTGAAGATGTACCGCTCGCCCTCGCCATCGACGATCACGGCGGTAGCCGACGTATGGCCGGCCGGGACTTCCTGCAGATGGCGCAGATCGATGCCCTCTGCCGCGAGTTGCTCGCGCACCAGGCGCCCCGCCTCGTCCGGCCCCACGGCGCCGATGAAACGTACCCGCGCCCCCAGCCGCGCGCAGGCCAGCGCGGCATTGGCCGCCATGCCGCCCCCCACGACCTGGTAACGCTGCGCCGCTGTCTTGGTCGGGCGGCCGGGGAAGCGCTGCACCTGAAACACATGGTCGACGGCGCAGTGGCCCACGCAGGCGATCAGCACAGGGGGGCCGGACGCCCCGGCGGCAGGTAGCTGCATGGAGCGCCAACGCAATCAGACGCTGGCCAGGGCCTGCTCCAGGTCCTCCAGCAGGTCGTCGATATGCTCGATGCCGATCGACAGGCGCACCATGTCCTCCTTCACGCCGGCCTTGGCGAGCTCGTCCGGCGCCAGTTGCCGATGCGTCGTCGAGGCCGGGTGGCAGGCGAGCGACTTGGCGTCACCGATGTTGACCAGCCGGGTGAACAGCTTGAGCGCGTCCTGGAACCGCGCGCCGGCGGCACGACCGTCCCCGGCCTTCAGGCCGAAGCTTATGATGCCCGAGGCACGCCCGCCCATGTAAGTCCTGGCCAGGTGGTGGTCCGGATGGTCCGGCAGGCCGGCGTAGTTGACCCAGCCGACCTTGGCATGGGACTGCAGGAAATTGGCGATGCGCAGCGAGTTGTCGCAGATGCGGTCCATGCGCACCGCCAGCGTCTCTATGCCCTGCAGGATCTGGAACGCGTTCATCGGACTGAGCGCCGCACCGGTATTGCGCAGCGGCACCACGCGCGCACGGCCGATGAAGGCCGCCGCACCCAGCGCCTCGGTATACACCACGCCGTGATAGCTCACGTCGGGTTCGTTCAGGCGCTTGAAGCGCGCCTTGTGCTGCGCCCAGGGGAACTTGCCGGAGTCGACGATGATGCCGCCCAGCGTGGTGCCGTGGCCACCCAGGTACTTGGTCAGCGCGTGCACGACGATGTCTGCGCCGTGCTCGAACGGGCGGCAGAGATAGGGGCTGGGCACCGTGTTGTCGACGATCAGCGGAATCCCGGCGGCGTGCGCCACCTTGGCCAGCGCGGCGATGTCGGTGACGTTGCCCAGCGGGTTGCCCACCGATTCGCAGAAGATGAGCTTGGTGCGGGCGTCGATCAACTTCGCGAACGAAGCCGGGTCGCGGTGATCGGCAAAGCGCGTCTCGATGCCCATCTGCGGCAAAGTGTGCGCCAGCAGGTTGTAGGTGCCGCCGTACAGCGTCGAGGCCGACACGATGTTGTCGCCCGCCTCCGTGATGGTCTGGATGGCGTAGGTGATGGCGGACATGCCCGAGGCCACCGCCAGTGCGCCGATA
This sequence comes from Rhodoferax sp., assembly GCA_039807845.1. GTDB lineage: Bacteria > Pseudomonadota > Gammaproteobacteria > Burkholderiales > Burkholderiaceae_C > CAISIP01. Next base: position 2,458 of record JBDHRZ010000123.1, on the reverse strand, counting down.
CCGCCTTCCAGCGCCGCCACGCGCTCTTCCAGCACCGCGTTGGTCGGATTCATGATGCGGGTGTAGATGTTGCCGGGCACCTTCAGGTCGAACAGGTCGGCGCCGTGCTGCGTGTCGTCGAACGCATACGACACCGTCTGGTAGATGGGCACCGCGACCGACTTGGTGGTGGGCTCCGGGCTGTAGCCGCCGTGCACGGCGATGGTTTCGAGTTTCATGAGGCGCTCCAGGAAAAACCGCCATCTTATGGCAAGCGTGCGGTCACAGGGGGTCAGGTCTTGCCTTTTGCCCCCCCTTCAAGTCTTGCCTTGCCTCAATATGTAGGTGGGGGGCAAAAGGCAAGACCTGACCCCCTGAGACAAGTCATTCGAGTCATCCATATGATGTTGTCGGTGTAAACCCATATGCCATGGAGGGCCGATTTGGCCTACGATCGGGCCCGCTTCCCCGTCCACGCCAACGAAGGCCCACACCATGCTCCACCCCGTCCTCAAACATCCCGCCAGCACAGTCATCGCTGCCATGATCGTCCTGCCCGCCGCCGTGCACGCAGCGGAGATCCGCGTCATGTGTTACCAGGACGGGATCGAGTGCGACGTCCTCAATGAACAAGCCCGCCGCTTCGAGGCCGCCAACGCCGGCACCAAGGTCGTGGTCGACGTGGTGCCCTACAAGACCATCCTCGAGCAACTGCCGGTGCAGCTGGCGGCCGGCCAGGGCCCGGACATCGCCCGCGTCACCGACCTGGGCGGCCTGTCCAAGTACTACCTGGACATCGGCCCCAGCCTCAAGGACAAGGCCTACTGGGAAGCCAACTTCGGCAAGACACTGCCCTGGCTGCGCCCCGATGCCAAGGACAAGGGCGTCTACGGCTTCATGTCGCAACTCACCATGACCGGGCCGTTCGTCAACAAGACCTTGTTCGAGCAGGCCAAGGTTGCACTGCCCGGGCCGAAGGCGACCTGGGACGAGTGGGCCGATGCCGCACGCAAGGTGGCCAAGGCCAACCAGTTGCCCGCCGCTATGGCCTGGGACCGCTCGGGCCACCGGTTCGCCGGACCGGCGATCAGCTACGGCGCGAAGATCTTCGACGCCAAGGGCAACCTGGTGATCGACGATGGCTACAAGGCGATGGTGGCCAAGTTCGTCGGCTGGAACAAGGACGGCACGATGCTCAAGGAGGTCTGGGCCGGCACCGGCGGCTCCAGCTACGCGGACTCGATCGGCGAGTTCAAGAACGCACGCGTCGCGATGGTGCTCTCGGGTTCCTGGCAGATCAACCGGCTGCAGACGGACATCGGCAATGCGTTCGACTGGGTCGCGGTACCCAATCCGTGTGGCCCGGCGGCGTGCACCGGAATCCCGGGCGGCGCCGCATGGGTGGCGCTCAAGACGAGCAAGTCGCCCAAGGAGGTCGCGACCTTCCTCGACTTCATTGCCCAGGAAGCCAACTACGCCGAATTCACCAGCAAGACGAACAACATCCCGGCCCACGCCGGGCTGGCGAGCAAAGGGGTGAAGTACCCGGGTGCCACGCCACAGGCCCAGGCCGCGCTGTCGGTATTCAGTTCCGGCGTAGCGAGCCTTGCACCGGCGGCGTACGCGTTCCAGGGCTACAAGTTCAACCGCGCGATCATGCTGCCCACGGTCACGCGCGTCACGCAGGCCATCGTCGGCGAGATGAGCGTGGCCGAGGCCGACGCCAAGATCGCCGCCGACATGGCCGACGCGGTGAAGCAGGCCAGCAAGTAGACCCCGGCAACGCGGGAGGCCGGCCGTGCAACCGCTGTCGCGCATCGCGGGCCTGCTCTTCAACCTGCTGGAGCCGCCGTTCCGGCTGGCCCAGCGCCGGCTCGGGATCGGGCGGCTGGGCTGGCTGTTCGTGGCGCCGAACCTGATCGTGTTCGGCCTGTTCACCTTCCTGCCGATCGCCATCAACGTCGTCTACGCCACCACCGGCGGCGTGAACCTGATGCCGTTCGAGCGGCCCTATACCGGCTCGGAGAACTTCGGCATCCTGCTCGAATGCCGCAACTACTTCGACATCCAGACCTGCCGCAAGGACGTGTTCTGGCGCGCGATCCTGAACACCGCCCAGTTCAGCGTGATCCAGGTCGTGCTGATGGTGGGGTTCTCGCTGCTCACCGCGCTGGTGCTCAACCGAAAGATCATCGGCCGCGGCTTCTGGCGCGGGGTATTCTTCTATCCGGTCCTGCTCTCGCCCGTGGTGGTGGCGCTGATCTGGAAGTGGCTGCTGCAAAGCCAGGGCGTGTTCAACGCCGCGCTGGTGGCGCTCGGCAGTTCGCCGGTCGACTGGCTGACTACCGCGTCCTGGGCGTTCTTCTGGACCGTGTTCGTCTCGATCTGGGCGCACATGGGCTTCTACACGCTCATCCTGCTGGCCGGCCTGCAGGCGATCCCCCAGGACATGTACGAGGCCGCCGAGATGGACGGCGCC
>JBDHRZ010000122.1:0-7512 GCA_039807845.1 Rhodoferax sp. | reverse complement strand
CGGCGATGCTCCTGCGGCGATGCTCCTGGCGATCGGAGAGCATGGACCTGTGCAGACCACCCCCCGCGCCCACCTCGCCATCCCAGCCCGGGCCGGGCCATGTGTCAGATCAACGCCACCGCAGCCGCGCCCCGGCACAATGCCGGCGCATGAACCCGACCACGATCCCGGTCGCCGTCGATCTGGTGGCGCAGCTCGAGGCGATTGCGCAGTTCCTCCCGCCCCCGCGCATCGCGCGCCTGCACGTACCGGCGTATCCAGGCGCGGCAGCGCAATGCAGCGCGGCGTTCTGCGCGGTCGAGCTCGAAGACGGGGCCTTCGGACTGTCCTACCTGCTGCTCGGCGACACGCTGCGTGGCTGGGTCACGCCGGACGGCAGGACGCAGCCGCTGGCTGGGAGCGACCCGCTGGCGGTGGCGCGCGGCTTCGTCACTGGAACGGGCTTTGCGCGAGCGATCGCGCTGGCCTGCATCAACGCACTGACCGATTCCGCCTGGCGGCGGTCCGGCTACACCCCACCCGCTGCCGGCAATTCGCTGGGGGACATCCAACTCGGCGCGACGGACCATCTGGGCATGATCGGGTTCTTCCCGCCATTGGTGCGGCAGGTGCAGGCCACGGGGGCACGCCTGACCGTGGTCGAACTCGACGAAGCCACCATACAGCGCCAGCAAGAGCGCTTTCCCGGGGTCACGATCACGCTGGAACGTTCGGCGCTGGCCCCGTGCAACGTCGTGGTAGGCACCTCGACCATGCTGCTCAACGACACGCTCGACGCCATGCTCGCCGCCGCACCATCGGCCAGGCGCTTCGCGGTGATTGGCCCCTCCGCCGGCTTGTGGCCGGATGCCCTGTTTGCCCGCGGCGTGACCCTGCTCGGCGGCACCCGCATCGTCGACGGCGCCGGCTTTGCTGCCGCCATCGCGAGCGGCGCGTCCTGGAGCGGGAGCGCGCGCAAGTTCGCCCTGTCTGCCGACACCTGGCCGGGCTGGCAGGCCGTATGCGGCCTAGAAACACGCGCCTAGAATGTTGCAGCGCAGCAAAAACAGCTTGCAACCAGGTCGAACGTCCTTATAATTCATCCCATGCTGCACTGCAACAAATCTGTCGATGACAGGGTTGCCGGGCAGACACCCGAACCAAACCCACGCACTCTGGAGAATCCTCACCATGCTGACCTCTGAACAAGTCCTGTCTTCCCACAAAGCCAATGTCGAGACCGTGATCGGCCTGACCAACAAGGCGTTCGAAGGCGTCGAGCGGATCGTCGAACTCAACATGACCGCGTCCAAGGCTGCGCTGGCCGAGGCCGGCGACCATGCCAAGGCGGTCCTGAGCGTGCGTGACGTGCAGGAACTGATGACCCTGCAATCCGGCCTGCTGCAACCCATGGCAGAGAAGGCGGCCGCGTACAACCGTCATCTGTACGACATCGCCTCCGGTTCGGTGGCCGAGTTTGCGCGGGTCTTCGAAGAGCAGGCTGGCGAGGGCCAGAAGCAATTCATGGACATGGTCGACGCCGCCGCGAAGAACGCCCCCGCCGGCAGTGAGACCGCCGTGGCGATGGTGAAGAGCGCGGTGGCCGCAGCCAACAACGCGATGGAATCGGTCCAGAAGGCGGTCAAGCAGGCCACCGAAGTGGCCGAGACCAACTTCAACACCGTGGCGGCCACGGCCGTCAGCGCAAGCAAGTCGGTGGCCAAGAAGCGTTGATGTGTCGCGTGTTGCACACAGCATCACGCAATCGTGCCAAATTAGAGATGCGCCTCTGGCAAACAAGGGAAAACCCTGAGATACTGCACCGGTAGCGCAAACGGATTTTCTGGTTGTCTCCTCGGGTCCTTTCGAAACCAACAGGTTCAGGGATCCCTTCAAGGCCTCATCGCAAGATGGGGCCTTTTTTTTCGTGCAGCGAGGTGCGGGCGCCTCGACCAATGGTCCATCAGACCGTGGAACTGGTCTCGCGCGTGAGGATGGCAGTCGTGTTGGCCAGGCGCTCTGCCAGGCTGCGGATCAATTCGACTGCGGCGTCCGGGTTCTCGCGAATCACGCTGCGAAACAGTTCGGCCGAGATGCGCAGCACTTCCAGGCGCGTGCTGGCGGTCGCGGTCGCGGTGCGTGGCACCTGGCCGAAGATGGCGATCTCACCGACGATCTCATTGGCGCCGACGGTACCCAGATGCAGGCTTTCCTTGCCATGGGGGCGATCCACCGAGATGTCGACCTGGCCTTCGATGACGATGTAGCAGGAGTCGCCAGGATCGCCCATGTGGAAGATCTCCTGGCCTGCGTTGTAGGTCAGCCGCTCGCTGCTGAAGCACAACAGCTTCTGCTTGGCTGGCGCCATCTTGCTGAAGATCGGAAACCTGCGGATCAGTTCGACTTCCTGTTCCAGACTCATCTGTTTCCCCCTATGACGGCCGCGTGCCGGAGTTGAGCAAGGCCTGCAGCGGGCCACCGGCCCGCGCTGCCAGTTCGCCGAAAGCGCCCTGCGCGACCAGACGACCACGCTCGAGCACCAGCACATGATCGAAATCGCACGCCATCTCGGCCCGGCTGAGCACCCAGACCACCGCATGCCCCTTGCGGCTTTGTAGCACGCTTTGCAACAATTTTTCTTGCGCCATCGTATCCATGACGGCAATCGCCTGATCCAGCACCAGCAACGTCGGCTGCTTGAGCATGGCGCGTGCCAGCGCCACCTTCTGCCGGTCGGTGACGGAAAGGCGGCTGCCGCCCGTGCCCACCTGGTAGTCCAAGCCGATGCGCAGCACCATCGGCCGCAACTGGAGTTCATCGAGCACCTGGCGCAGGAGTGCGCCGATCTGCACGCTGCCACCGGCCTGCGCGCTGGCAATCTTGCCGAACAGGATGTTGTCCTGCAGCGATGCCGCGTCGTTGTAGCGATCCCGGTCGAAGAATTCGATCGCGCCGCGCAGTTCCGGTGGCAGATCGGCAGCAAAGCGCCGCCTTGCCTCCAGGATGCGATCCTCCAGTCGCTCGTCGATCAGGCCCAGGCGGTGCCTGGTCACGACCATCTTGAACGGCAGGCCGAGCAACAGATTGCGATCGTGCTCCGGTACCTGGCCGACACCGACGGCAGCCACGCGTGCCAGGATCTCCTTCACCCGCGGCAGGTCATCGTAGGCGATGAAGCTGAAGCGTTCGAACAGTTCATGGCCCGGCGGCAGGTCGCTGAACAGTTCGACCATGGTCTCGGCCAGCTTGATCCCCACCGCGAGCAGGTCGTCCGACAGCCCGGTCTGGTGCAGCACCTGGCGCACATAAGGATGCATCGCCAGGTTGTCGGAGTCGAACACCTTGCCCACCGGCGTGCCGAACAGCAGGTTCTCGGCCAGGGTGGCGTTGCGGTTGTAGCGCGAGGGATCGAACGGCTCGACCAGTTCACTCAAGCCGGACTGGTCCAGCCGCTCGCGCATGCGCGCTCGCGCGTGCAGGATGCCCTGCTCGGTCCGTCCACCATCGTCCACCGAGGCGGCACTGCGCAGCCCGATCTCGAACAGCGTCTCGCCGAGATCGACCTGCTGGACGATCTCCAGCAGGCGGCCCTCCATCGCCGCGGCATCGGCCACGCCGGCAGCGGCGTAGTCAAGCCAATGCGCATTCACATCCAGCGTGCAGTTTCCCGAGCGCCTGGCTTCGCGCAGATCTCCTTCGCGCTCGCGTCTGGCATCGCCTTCGTACACGGCGGGCGTGATGGGCCGGCGCTTGAGCGCATACAGGATGTTGTCGCGCACGCTGACCGGGAACAGGTAGGCCGCGGAGCCCACGTAACCGGTGACGCGGCCGGTGACCGCCTCAGCCGCGCGCGTCAGGTCGACCCCGCCGAGTTCGATGCCCCCGCTGCTGGGCAACTGCAGCCGCGCCAGCAGCAGCGCGAGATCCCCGGCACCGGAACGGCCCGTGCCGACGATTGCCACGTGCCGGTCGAGCGCCACCTCGAACGACACGGCATCGAGGATCTTGCTGCCGGAGTCGTCGAGCAGCGACACGTTGCTGGCCTTGAGCGTGCCTGCGCGCGGGAGTTCGGGCGCGTCGATCAGCGCCAGTTGTCCCTGCGGCACCAGGTTGTCCACCGTGAACTGCTCGATCACCTGGTTGTACTTGATGCTGGTATCCATGCGGTCCTGATCCCAGTCGATCAGCTCCTTGACCGGGCCCGGCAAGTCCTTGTAGGCCGCGATGACGGCCACCAGCGCACCGATGTCGAGCCGGCCGACGATCGCCAGGTAGCCACCGATCAGGTAGAACAGGAACGGCGTGACCTGCGACAGCAGGTTGTTCAGGAACTTGATCAGGAACTTGCGCTGATAGAACTCGAAACGGATCAGGAACAGGCGACCCAGACGCGCTGCGAACTCGGCGCGCTCGTAGTGACCGGTGTCGTGGGCGTGGATCTCGACGATGCCGTCGACGCATTCGGCGACCCGCCCGGCCAGTTGGCGCGAGGCGATCTGGCGCTCGCGCGAGAGCACCAGCAGCCGGCGCCGCATCCTGGGAATGATCACCGCCTGCACGATCACCATGCCGAACGCGACCAGCCCGAGATAGATGTGCTGGAACAGGATGAAGAACAACGCCGTGAAGACCTGGCCCCCGAGAGTCAGCGGCGTGATCAGGGCCTCGCCGACGAATCCGCCCAGCGGCTCGACCTCGTCCTTGATCATGGTCGCCAGTTCGGCCGACTTCATGCGGCGAAACGTCGGCAACGGAAAACGCAGGATGTGATCGAACAGCTCGTAGCGCAGGCGGCGCAGCATGCGCTCGCCCATCCACCCCTTCAGGGTGTTGATGCGCAGCTTGATCAGGCCGCTGATGATGAGCAGGATCAGGAAGGTGAGCGTCAGGGCGACCAGGTAGCCGGTACGCTCCATCGGGATGCCGCCGAACAGCCGCAGGTCGGCACCACCGAGCAGATCCGGCAGTTTGAAGTGCAGGCGCAGGAAATTGGCAGTCGCCCCCGGATCGCTGAATCCCTTGCCCTGGATCGGCTCGTTGATGATCATCTTCGGCAGATCCAGCGAGGCGTAATAGAACACCATCGACAGGAGCACCAGCGGCACGATCAGCAGTTGGTCGCGCTTGCTGTACTTGAGGATGAAGCCGAACAGGCTACGCTGCACGATCGCCGGCCTAGTTGTATGGATCGGCCGCGTCACGCAGGCCGTCGCCGAGAAAGTTGAACGCCAGCACCACGACCAGCACCGGCAGCACCGGCAGCATCAGCCAGGGGTAGAGCGCCACCACGTTGATGTTCTGCGCCTCGTTGAGCAGCACACCCCAGCTGGTGATCGGCGGGCGCAAGCCCAGGCCCAGAAAAGACAGCGCGGTCTCGCCCAGGATCATGCTGGGGATCGACAGCGTGAGCGACGCGATCAGGTGGCTGGTGAAGCTCGGCAGCAGATGGCGGCCGATCACCCGCGCGGGCGTCGCCCCCATCAGCACCGCGGCGGTGGCGAAGTCCTCCTCGCGCAGCGCCAGGAACTTGGATCGCACCGCGCGTGCCAGGCCGGGCCAGTCGAGCAGGCCCAGGATGATGGTGATGCCGAAGTAGACCAGCACCGGGCTCCAGGTGACCGGCAAGGCGGCGGACAGCGCCATCCACAGCGGCAACTCCGGAAACGAGCGCACCATCTCGATCGCGCGCTGGATCAGGTTGTCGATCCAGCCGCCGTAGTAGCCCGATATGCCGCCCAGCGTGATGCCGATCAGGAAGCTCACGGCGATCCCCAGCAACCCGACCGTCAAGGAAATCCGGGTGCCGTAGACGATGCGCGAAAGCATGTCGCGCCCCAGCCGATCGGTCCCCAGCAGGAACAGCGTGCCACCTTCGGCAGCACAGACCAGATGCAGGTCGGCATCGAACAGGCCCCAGAAACGGTATTCGTCACCTCGGCAGAAAAAACGCAGCGCCTGCACCTTGCCGGAATCCGGCGTGAACTCGCGCTTCATCGTCTCCAGGTTGAGCTTCATCGCATAGCCATAGACGAAAGGCCCGACGAACGCGCCTTCATGAAACAGGTGAACGCGCTGCGGTGGGGCAAAGATGTGCGCCGAATCGCGGCTGCCCAGTTCGTACGGGGCGAGAAACTCGGTAAACAGCGTCGAGCCGTACAGCAAGACCAGCACCACCGCGGACACGAGCGCGATCCGGTGGCGGCGGAACTTCCACCACATGATGCGCCACTGCGATGCCCGGTAGAACTCCTCCTGCGCGCTGGTCAGCGTCTCGGCCGCCTCCGGCACGAACGGATCGGGCGAGACGTAGTGCTCGAGCCGCCCGTGGTCGTTACCCTGGCTGTTCATCGCACCACCCGGGGCCGACCCGGGGCCATCCGTGTCCGCGCGAGCGCGCGGCCGCCACATCCGCCGGGCATCACTGGAGCCCCTCGCCGCCGAGTCGGATGCGCGGATCCAGCGCTGCAAGCAGCAGATCGGAGACGAACACGCCCAGCACCGTGAGCAAGGCCAGGAACATCAGGAACGAGCCGGCCAGGTACTGGTCCTGGCTCTGCAGCGCATCGAGCAGCATCGGCCCCTCGGTCTGCAGCGAGAGCACGACCGAGACGATGGCCGAGCCGGAAATCACGCTGGGCAACAGGTTGCCGATGTCGGCGATGAACGGGTTGAGCGCCATGCGCAACGGGTACTTGACGAGCAGCCGCGTGCGCGCCATGCCCTTGGCGCGCGCCGTGACGACGTACTGCTTCTGCAGTTCGTCGAGCAGGTTGGCGCGCAGGCGCCGGATCATGCCGGCCGTGCCCGAGGTGCCGATCACCAGCACCGGGATCCACAGATGGGACAGCACCGAGAAAAACTTCGGCCAGCTCATCGGCTGCTCCAGGTACTGCGGGTCCATCATCCCGCCGATCGACAGGCCGAACTGGACGTTGGCAAAGTACATCAACACCAGCGCGAGCAGGAAATTCGGCGTCGCGAGACCCAGGTAACCGAGGAAGGACAGACCATGGTCGCCCCAACTGTACTGGTGCGTCGCGGCGTAGAACCCGATCGGGAACGCCACCGCCCAGGTGAACAGGATGACCGAGAAATTGAGCACGAACGACAGCAGCAGGCGGTCGCCCACGACGTCGAGCACGGGCAGGTTGTATTCGAACGACCAGCCCCAGTCACCCTGCAGCAGGCCGGCGAACCCCCTGGGGCCGGGCCAGACGCCGATCCAGTTGGCGTACTGCTCCAGAAACGGCCGGTCCAGCCCGAACTGGTGGCGCAGGAACTGCACCTTCTCCAGCGCGGCGGTGTCTCCCTGGCTGCGCAACTCGGCGATCTGGTTGCTCAGGTAGTCACCCGGAGGCAGGCGGATGATGACGAAGGTGACGAAGCTGATGATCAGCAAGGTGGGAATCATCAGCAGCAGCCGCCGCAGCGTGTAGGCGAGCATGGAATCAGTTCCTGCGTGCCTCGGTGAACCAGAAGCTGTCCGGCCGGTAGATGCCGAAGAATGCACCCGGATCCCAGTTGTACAGGCCC
>JBDHRZ010000121.1:0-7527 GCA_039807845.1 Rhodoferax sp. | reverse complement strand
GGGCGGCTGGACGCGGTGGTGAACAACGCCGGCTGGACGCACCGCAACCGCCCCATGCTCGAAGTCAGCGAAGCCGAGTTCGACCGGGTCTACGCCGTCAACATGAAGAGCATCTACTGGAGCGCCATCCATGCCGTGCCCGCGCTGCGCAAGGCGGGCGGCGGCAGCTTCATCAACATCGCCTCCACCGCCGGCATCCGCCCACGCCCGGGCCTGACCTGGTACAACGGCAGCAAGGGCGCGGTCATCATCACCAGCAAGTCGATGGCGGCCGAACTCGGCCCCGAGAACATCCGCGTGAACTGCATCAACCCGGTGTTCAACCCGGACACCGGGCTGTCGGCGGAATTTGCCGGCGGCCCGCTCGATGACGCGCGGCGTGCCAAATTCCTGTCCACGATTCCCCTGGGGCGCTTTTCGACCTCGATGGATGTGGCGAACGCGGCCCTGTACCTGATCAGCGACGAAGCGTCCTTCATCAGTGGCGTGTGCATCGAGGTCGATGGCGCGCGCTGCGCTTGACAGCACACCGATCAAGGGCACCCGGGCGACGTCGCGCAGGTCCGGGATGCGACACGGCAGAATCGGGCCATGGCTGAACGCCCCGATCCCCCGCCCGGCCTGCGCAGCGCTGCGGGCGCCGTGCTCGTGCCCGCACAGGCGCAGGCCGCCGACCCGCCGTTGGATGCGCGCCAAGGCCGCTTGCGTGACCGCCTGCAGCGCCCGCTGCGCGACCTGCGCATCAGTGTCACCGACCGCTGCAACTTCCGCTGCACCTATTGCATGCCCAAGGAAGTGTTCGGCAAGGCGCACGCATTCCTGCCACACGCGGCATTGCTCGATTTCGAGGAAATCACCCGGTTGGCACGCCTCTTCGTCGGCCACGGCGTGCGCAAACTGCGCCTGACCGGCGGCGAACCGCTGCTGCGCAAGAACATCGAGCATGTGATCGCGCAACTCGCCGCACTGCGCACGCCCGAGGGAGCAGCGCTCGACATCACCCTGACCACCAACGGATCGCTGCTGGCGCGCAAGGCGCAGGCCCTGCGCGAGGCCGGGCTCAAGCGCGTCACGGTGAGCCTGGACGCACTGGACGATACGGTATTTCGCGCCATGAATGACGTCGATTTCCCGGTCGCGCGGGTGCTCGCGGGGATCGAGGCCGCGCACGCGGCCGGGCTCGGCCCGATCAAGGTGAACATGGTCGTCAAGCGCGGCACCAACGCACACGAAATCCTGCCCATGGCGCGCCACTTCCGCGGCAGCGGCATCGTGCTGCGCTTCATCGAATACATGGACGTCGGCGCGACCAATGGCTGGCGCATGGACGAGGTGCTGCCCTCGCGCGACGTGGTGGCGCTGCTGCAACGCGAATTCCCGTTGCTGCCGCTGCAAGCCAGCAGCCCTGGCGAGACGGCGCAGCGCTGGGGCTATGCAGACTCCAACGGCCGGCATGACCCCGCGCTGGGCGAGATCGGCGTCATCAGCAGCGTCACGCAGGCGTTCTGCCGTTCCTGCAACCGGGCACGCCTGTCCACGGAGGGCAGGCTCTACCTGTGCCTGTTCGCCTCGCACGGCTTCGACCTGCGCGGGCTGCTGCGCGGCGGCGCCTCGGACGCCGAGATCGCAGCGGCGATCGGCCGGGCCTGGGGCCAGCGGGAAGACCGTTACTCGGAACTGCGCGCGCTCGGCGGCAGCAGCACCGGCGACGCGCCGCGGGTGGAGATGAGCTACATCGGCGGTTGAGTGCCTGTGATCCCATGAAACAAGGGTTCTGAGCCGCCCGTGCCTCGCGCGCGGCGCCGGGTGCACTCACGCAAATCGACGAATTGCGAAACGTTTTCTTCAGCGCCATGCCCACATACCCAGACGGACCGACGGCAGACACCGGCACACCCGGTCGCCAGGAGCACGCGGCCGATCCGGTGCGATCGACCATCGCGCCGGCACAGATCAGCGGCGTCGTCCTCGCCGGCGGACGCGGCGCGCGCATGGGCGGCGTCGACAAGGGCCTGCAAGCATTCAACGCAATGCCGCTGGCGCAGCATGCGCTGCTGCGCCTGCAGGGCCAGGTCGGCGCGAGCCTGATCAACGCGAACCGCAACCTCGAGCGCTACCAGGCCTTCGGCGTGCCGGTGCACAGCGACAGCGTCCCGGATTTCGCCGGCCCACTGGCCGGCTTCGTGAGCGCGCTGGAGCATTGCACGACGCCGTACCTGGCCACGGTGCCCTGTGACTCGCCGCTGTTTCCGCTCGACCTGGTGGCCCGGTTGGCACACGCGCTGGAACAGGCACGGGCCGACATCGCGGTGGCCAGCATCAAGGAGCTGGACCGGCGCGACGGGCAATGGCGCTGGCGCGCGCAACCCGTCTTCTGCCTGCTGCGCACCAGCCTGTTGCCCGACCTGCGGGAATTCCTCGCCGGCGGCGGCCGCAAGATCGACGCCTGGATCGCGCGCCATGCAAACGTGGCGGTACCGTTCGAGGACGCGCGGGCGTTCGCCAACGCCAATACGCTCGCCGAATTGCAGACCCTGCAGGGCTGAGAGACCGAGGCCCGGCGCAGGCGCGACGCTACAGTACGGGCATGCCCGACAAGTCCATCGACAGCATCGCCCGCGCACTGCAGGGCTACGACCCGAACAGCCTGCACGCCGACGACGTAGGGCGTTTCCTGGAGCGGCTGGTCGAGCCCGTCGGCGAGATCGAGCAGGTGGACGTCTTCGATGCGCTGCAGCGCGTGCTGGCGCGCGACATCGTCTCTCCGATCAGCGTGCCGCCGCACGACAACTCGGCGATGGACGGTTTCGCATTCGACGGCAGCGTACTGCGCAATGGCACCGCGCTCACGCTGCGCATCGTCGGCACCGCGCTGGCCGGTGCTCCATGGCAAGGCCAGGTCGGACCGGGCGAGGCGCTCGGGATCATGACCGGAGCCGTGATGCCCGATGGGCTCGACACCGTGATCCCCCAGGAACTCGCACAACGGGCCGGCGATCGGCTCACGATCCCGGCCGGCGCCGTGGCGCCCGGTGACAACCGCCGCCGGCTCGGCGAAGACCTCATGCAGGGCGCCTGCGCGCTGCGCCAGGGCGAGTGGCTCGGTCCGGCCGCGCTGGGCCTGGTCGCCAGCCTGGGCATCGCCCGCTTGCCGGTTTGGCGCCGGCTGAAGGTGGCCTATTTCTCCACCGGCGACGAAATCCTGAGTCTGGGCCAGCCGGCACGACCGGGTGCGGTGTACGACAGCAACCGCTACACGGTGTTCGGATTGCTCGGCCGCATGGGCGTGCCGATGATCGACCTTGGCGTGGTGCCCGACGATCCGGCGGCGCTGGAAGCTGCGTTCCTGCAGGCGGCAGCACAGGCGGACGCCATCATCACCAGTGGCGGCGTCAGCGTGGGCGAGGCCGACCACACGCGCGCGCTGATGCACAGGCTCGCAGGTCGGGCCGGCGGCGTGGCGTTCTGGCGCATCGCGATGCGACCCGGCCGGCCGATGGCGGTCGGGCGCATCGCTGCGACAGAGGGCAATTCGCCGCGCAGCGCGGTGCTGTTCGGCCTGCCGGGCAATCCAGTCGCCGTGATGGTGACCTTCCTCGCCTTCGTGCGCCCCGCCCTGCTGCGCATGATGGGCGCGCGGGCGCAGCCTGCGCCGATGCTGCGCGCGCACAGCCTGGAGCCGATGCGCAAGAAGCCGGGCCGCACCGAATACCAGCGCGGCATCGTGAGTCGGGGCGCCGACGGCACGCTGCAGGTCCGTACCACCGGCAACCAGGGCTCGGGCGTGCTCAGCTCCATGGTGCAGGCCAACGGCCTGATCGTGCTGGCCCACGACCAGGGCGACGTGGCCATCGGCGACGCGGTCGACGTGATGATGTTCGACGGCGCGATCTGACTCAGGGCATACCAACGACCGTGGGCGGCGCCGCGGCGGGCGCGACCGGATGCACCGGCGCATCCAGGCCCGGCTCCTTCTTCGCACCGGGCGCGTGCCGGCGCGCCAGCAGGGAATACATGGTCGGCACGACGAAGACCGTCAGCAGCGTGCCCAGGCTCATGCCGCCGACGATCACCCAGCCGATCTGGCGCCGGCTCTCGGCGCCGGCCCCGTGCGCCAGCGCCAGCGGGAGCGCACCGAGCACCATCGCCCCGGTGGTCATCAGGATCGGGCGCAGGCGCTGCGCGGCGGACTTCTGGATCGCCGCCATCATGTCCATGCCCTGCTCGCGCAACTGGTTGGCGAATTCGACGATCAGGATCCCGTGCTTGGTGATCAGCCCCACCAGCGTGATCAGCCCGATCTGGCTGAACACGTTGAGCGTGCCGCCCGACCAGCGCAACGCCAGCAGCGCACCGGCCATCGACAGGGGCACGCTGAGCAGGATCACGAACGGATCGACGAAGCTCTCGAACTGCGCCGAAAGCACCAGGAAGATGAACAGCAGCGCCAGCACGAAGACCACGGTCAGCGAATCCGACGACTTGCGGAATTCCCGGCTGATGCCGTTGAGGTCGGTGGTGTAGCCGGGTTTGAGCACCTTCCTGGCGGTCTGGTCCATGAAGGCCAGCGCCTCGCCCATCGAAAAGTCGGCCGACAGGTTGGCGGTGATCGCGGCCGAGCGCCGCTGGCCGAAGTGATTGAGCTCGCGCGGCGCCACCACCTCGCGGATGCGCACCAGCGCCGAGAGCGGGATCATGGCGTCGCCGCGCCCGCGCACGAAGATGCGCTCGATGTCGCTCGGCGTGCCGCGTCCGCCGTCCATGGTCTGCACGATGACGTCGTACTGGTCGCCTTCGCGCTTGAAGCGCGTCACGATGCGCCCGCCCAGCATGGTCTCGACGGCACGCGCGATCGCATCCACGCCGACGCCGTTGTCCGCGGCGCGCTCGCGGTCGACTTCGAGCCTGATCTCGGGCTTGTTCAGCCGCAGGTCGGTGTCGACCTGCACGAAACCCGGATTCTTCGCCAGTTCGTCCTGGAACGCGCGCACCACCTGCGACAGGTTCTGGTAGCTGTCCGAGGTGGTGATCACGTAGTTGATCGGCCGCTGCGTGAAGCCCTGCCCGAGCGACGGTGGCGTGATCGGGAATGCCGTCACGCCGGTCAGGCTGGCCACGCGCGGCGTCATCTCGCGCGCCAGTTCCTGCGTGGTGCGCTTGCGCTCCTCCCACGGGACGGTACGAAAGAAGATGTTGCCCTGCGCCACGGTCGGGTTGCCGATGGTGGAAAAAACCCGGTCGAACTCCGGGTAGCCCTCGCCGATCTTCTCGATCGCCATCGCGTAGCGATTGGTGTAGGCGAGCGTCGCACCATCGGGCCCGTTGATCTGGGTCAGCACCACCCCGCGGTCTTCGATCGGCGCGAGTTCGCGCTTGATCTCGCCGAGCACCGACCAGGACAGCACGCCGCTGCCGATCGCCAGCAGCACGATCAGCCAGCGCACCTCGAGCGACCAGCCGAGCACACGCGCATAGCCGCGCGTGAGCGCCTGCAGCGCGCTTTCCATGCCGCGATCGAAGAAGCCCGGCTTGGGGTTGTGGCGCAACACCAGCGAGCACATCATCGGCGACAAGGTCAGCGCCACCACCCCCGAGACCACCACGGCACCGGCCAGCGCGAGCGCGAACTCGGTGAACAGGCGACCGGTACGCCCAGGCGCGAACGCCAGCGGTGCGTACACCGCGACCAGCGTCATGGTCATGGCGACGATCGCAAAGCCCACCTCGCGCGAGCCGCGCAGCGCCGCCTGGAACGGCGTGAGGCCTTCCTCGATGTGCCGGTAGATGTTCTCCAGCATCACGATCGCATCGTCCACCACCAGCCCGATGGCGAGCACGAGCGCGAGCAGGGTCAGCGTATTGATGCTGAAACCGGCCAGCGCCATCAACGCGAAGGCGCCGATCAGCGCCACCGGAATCGTCAGCAGGGGAATGATGGAGGCACGGAACGTGCGCAGGAACACGAAGATCACCAGCGCCACCAGCACGATCGCCTCGCCGATGGTGGAATACACCGCCTTGATGGAGCGGTCGATGAACACCGAGTTGTCGTTCGCGACATCGATGGCGACGCCCGCAGGCAGGTCGACGCGAACCTTGTCGAGCAAGGCGATCACGCCGGCCGAGAGTTCGAGCGGGTTCGCCGTGGCCTGGCGGATCACGCCCAGACCGACCGCGTCACGCCCATTGAGCCGCACGCTCGAACGCTCCTCGGCCGGACCGGTCTGCACGCGCGCCACGTCGCCGATGCGCACCGGCAGGCCGTTCACCGTGCGGATCACCACCTGGCGGAATTCGCCGGGCAGCCGCAGGTCGGTGGCCGCGGTGACGTTGAACTCGCGCTGCTGGCTCTCCACGCGCCCCGCCGGCACTTCCAGGTTCGAGCGGCGCAGCGCGTCCTCGACATCCTGCACCGTGAGCCGGTAGGCGGCCAGCCGGTCCGGATCGAGCCCGATGCGCATCGCCGGCTTGCGCTCGCCGAACACGGTCACGTCGGCCGCGCCCGGCGCGGTCTGCAGCACCGGCTTGACCAGCTGGTTGGCCATGTCGGTGAGCTGCAGCGGCGTGTGGGTGTCCGAACTCAGCGTGAGCGAGATCACCGGGAACGCGTCCGCCTCGACCTTGGCGATCACCGGCTCGTCGATGCCCTGGGGCAGGCGCTGGCGCACCCGCGAAACCTTGTCGCGCACGTCCGCAGCGGCCGAATCGGGATCGCGGCTGAGCGCAAAGCGGATCGAGATCAGGCTGCGCTCCTGCCGGCTGATCGAGGTGATCACGTCCACGCCTTCGATGCCAGCCAGCGAATCCTCCAGCACCTTGGTGACCTGGCCTTCGACGACTTCACTCGACGCTCCGGCGAAACGCGTCTGCACGCTCACCACCGGCTCGTCGATCTTGGGGTATTCGCGCACCGACAGGCGCGTGAACAGGCCGGCGCCGATCAGCACGATCAGCAAGGAGAGCACGGTTGCGAAGACCGGGCGGCGGATCGAGGTTTCAGCCAGCTGCATGGACCTGCGCCCCGGTCAGTTGCCCGCGGATACGAGCGAGGCACCCGAGAACGGCGCCGACGCCACGCCCGCAGGAGCACTGGCCGCGCCCGCCGGCGTGCCGGCGCCGCCGCGTTGCGCCGGCCGGCCGAGTTCGACCACGCGCAGCGGCGTGCCGTCACGCTGCAGACGTTGCTGGCCGGCCACGACCACCGTATCACCGTCATGCAGGCCCTCGACGATCTCGACCCGGCCGAGCTGGCGCACGCCGAGCTTCACCTCCTGGCGCAGGGACACCCAGCGCGTGTCCGGCGGCAGGCTGGCGGGCGAAACCGACGCCAGCTCCGCAGGTGCGACCACCTTGATGACGAACTGGCGCCCGGCCTGCGGCACGATTGCCTCCTCCGGCACCACGAGTGCCTGCTCACGCACGGCGAACACCGCCGTCACGCGCGCAAACATGCCCGGGCGCAGCGGCGCCGGGCCCGTCGGCGGCACACCAGCGGACACGCCAACCGGGACCGCACTCTCGCGCACC
>JBDHRZ010000120.1:0-7600 GCA_039807845.1 Rhodoferax sp. | reverse complement strand
CGGGTGGCCTGGCGGATCTCGCGCTTGCGTGATAATCCGCGCTCCGTGCCCGGCAGTGGTGGCGCTGCGTCCAGGGCTTGCATGGTGTTGCTGCGCCCGTGACTTGCACCGGACCCGCGCCGTGGCTGGCGCCGGCGCTGGTCCCGCGGTGGCTGGCCAATATCGTTGGGACGCCGCAGCGGGCGGCGAAGGCATCGACGGGTGGCAAAGGCACCCTCAATCGAGAGGAGCGCGTGTGGACAGTGTGTTGCTGGTCAAGTCAGCCGTGATGGGGGTCGTCGAAGGATTGACCGAGTTCCTGCCGATCTCCTCCACCGGGCACCTGATCCTGGCCGGCTCGCTGCTGGGCATGGACGATGCCAAGGCCAAGGTGTTCGACATCGCGATCCAGACCGGCGCCATCCTGGCGGTGATCATCGTCTACTGGCACAAGATTCGCGACACGCTGGTCCAACTGCCGCACCAGGAGCAGGCGCAGCGCTTTGCCGCCAACGTGGCGATCGCGTTCCTGCCAGCGGTCGTGCTCGGCCTCTTGTTCGGCAAGGCGATCAAGGCGCACCTGTTCACGCCATCCGTGGTGGCCAGCGCCTTCATCGTCGGCGGCTTCATCATCCTGTGGGCCGAGCGCAGACATGCGCGCAAGGAGACCGCACCGCGCATCCTGAGCGTGGATGCGATGCGCTGGAGCGATGCGCTCAAGGTCGGTCTGGTGCAGTGCCTGGCGATGATCCCGGGCACCAGCCGCAGTGGCGCCACCATCATCGGCGCCATGTTCCTCGGCCTGTCGCGCAAGGCCGCGACCGACTTCTCGTTTTTCCTGGCGATCCCGACGCTGATTGGTGCGGGTGTCTACAGCCTGTACAAGGAACGCGCCCTGCTGGCCTGGTCGGATCTGCCGATGTTCCTGGTCGGGCTGGTGTTCTCGTTCATCAGCGCCTGGATCTGCGTGCGCTGGCTGTTGCGCTTCATCGCGACCCACACCTTCGTCGGCTTCGCCTGGTACCGGATCGCGTTCGGGCTGCTGGTGCTGCTGACCGCGTGGACCGGGGCCGTCACCTGGGCAGACTGAGCCGGTCAAGGTTTTCACGCTGAGCCTGCCTGGGCTCCCAGGTTTGATCGGTTTGCGCCCTCGTGGCGCCCTGGTGGCTGGCGCGGCTGGTATCCATTCGTGCACGCCGGGCGGCGCTGCACGGCCGGCCTTCACCCCGGCGCACCCGGCGTGAGCAGGTTCAGCACCGTGGCCTCGATGGCGGCGGCGGCGGCGGCGGGGCGCTCCATCGGGAACAGGTGCGTGCCGTCGAGCATCTGGATGCGTCCGCGCGTGAGGTGCTCGGTCATCTGCAGGCCGACCTGCTTCATCTCGCGCGATTGCAGCCCTCCGATGAACGCCACCGGGCACTTGAGCGGGTGGCGCCGCAGCAGTCGCTCCAGGTTGTCGGGCACGGTGTTGTAGATCGCGGTCTCCACGCCGCGGTCGAAGGACAGTACGCGCTGGCCGTCTTCCTCGTGGGTGCCGTGGCGCACGTAGTCCTGCAGCACGGCCGGGTCCCAGCGCGCGAACATCTTCTTCTGCTGGAAATGCGCCAGCACCGCAGCCTCGTCGGCCCAGTGCATGCGCCGGCGCCGGCTCACGGCACCGGGCGTGACCCGGGCGACGATCGGTGTGCTCTTGATCAGCCCGAGCGTGGCGGCCTTCCAGCCACCGAGCGCCGGCGAGTCGAGCATGATCACGCCGCGTGCAAGTTCCGGATGGCGCGCCGCCGCCATCAGGCTGAGAAAGCCGCCCAGCGAATGGCCGATCAGGAACGCGGGCTCGCCCGCCTGGTCGATCTCGGGGCGCGCGAAGTCGGCCAGTTGCTGCACCAGGTGCGGCCAGTTGTTGCTGACCGGATAGCGCGGATCGTGGCCGAATTTTTCCACTGCCCGCACCGTGAGGCCGCGCGCCTCCAGGTGCCGGAACAGCACGCGGTAGGTGTTGGCGGGAAAGCCGTTCGCATGTGAAAAAACGAGCAAGGTCATGGATAGCGTGTGCCGGGTGGGTCGGGGTGTCTCGGGTGTGGGGTTGGTGCTGTGGCAGCGTGTCCATTGGCACGTCAAGCGCGGGCGCGATGCGAGTGGCTGCAAGCTCAGCCCTTTGCCGCTTTCTTCAGCGTGTACACCAGTTCCAGCGCATCGCGCGGGCTGAGCGTGTCCGGGTCGACCGCGGCGAGCGCGGCTTCCACCGCGCTGGGGTGGGCCGGTGCTGCCTCGGGTGGCGCCGCGAACAGGTCCACCTGGGTCTGGCCGGCGCTGGCTTGTGCTTCCAGTGCCTCCAGCGTGTGCTGCGCCTGCTGCAGCACCGCCGTAGGTATGCCGGCCAGCCGCGCCACCTGCACGCCGTAGCTGCGGCTGGCCGGGCCGGCCTGCACCTCGTGCAGGAACACGATGTCGCGCCCGGATTCGGCGGCGCTCACGTGTACGTTCGCCGCCTGTCGGTGCTGGCGCGGGAATTCGGTGAGTTCGAAATAGTGGGTGGCGAACAGGGTGAAGGCCTGCGCGCGGTTGTGCAGGTGGCTGGCGATCGCCGAGGCCAGTGCCAGCCCGTCGAAGGTCGAGGTGCCGCGCCCGATCTCGTCCATCAGTACCAGCGAATGCGCCGTTGCGCCGTGCAGGATCTGCGCCGCTTCGGTCATCTCCAGCATGAAGGTCGACTGCGCATTGGCCAGGTCGTCGGCTGCGCCGATGCGTGTGTGGATCGCGTCGATCGGCCCGAGCCGGCAACTCTGCGCCGGCACGTAGCTGCCCATGCAGGCGAGCAGAACGATCAGCGCCACCTGGCGCATGTAGGTCGACTTGCCGCCCATGTTCGGACCGGTCACGATGAGCATGCGGGTACGGCTGTTCAGGCTGGTGCTGTTGGCGATGAAGCTGCCCGAGCCAGTCTCGGCCAGCCGCGCCTGCACCACCGGATGGCGCCCGCCGGTGATCTCGATGCAGGGTTCGCTGGCGAACTGCGGCGCGCACCAGTCGAGCGTGAGCGATCGTTCGCACAAGGCAGCCAGCGCGTCCAGCGTGGCCAGCGCCTGCGCCACGGTGGTGAGGCCCGCGACGGTCGCCTGCAGCCGCTCGAGCAGTTGCTCGTAGAGCCATTTCTCGCGCGCCAGCGCGCGCTCCTGGGCGCCGAGCGCCTTGTCTTCGAAGGCCTTGAGTTCGGGCGTGATGAAGCGCTCGGCGTTCTTCAGCGTCTGGCGGCGCCGGTAGTCGTCCGGCACCTTGCCCGCCTGGCCCTGCGTGACCTCGATGTAGAAGCCGTGTACCTTGTTGAACTGCACGCGCAGGTTGCCGATGCCGGTGCGGCTGCGTTCGCGCTGCTCGAGTTCGAGCAGGAAGCCGTCGCAGTTGTCCTGGATCGCGCGCAGTTCGTCGAGTTCGGCATCGAACCCGCCCGCGATCACGCCACCGTCGCGCACCAGCGCCGCCGGGTCGTCCCGGATCGCTGCGCGCAGCAGTTCCGCGCAACCATCGGGCGCGTGCAATTCCTCGGCCAGCCGTGCCAGCCAGCCGCCGAGCGGTCGTACCAGCGGTGCGAGATGGGTGGCCTTGTGCAGCGTGAACCGCAGCGCCACCAGTTCGCGCGGTCGCACCTGGCGCAGCGCGATGCGCGCGCTGATGCGCTCCAGATCGGCGCAGCCCTTGACGGCATCGCGCAGGTCCTGCCACGCCGCGCCGCGCAGATGCGTGATCGCTTCGAGGCGCTGGCGCGCCGCGCTGCGCTCGCGCCGCGGCTCCAGCAGCCAGCGCCTGAGCAGCCGGCTGCCCATGCCGGTGAGACAGGAGTCCAGCAGCGAGAACAAGGTCGGCGCCGCCTCGCCACGCAGCGTCTGGGTCAGCTCCAGGTTGCGCCGGGTCGCTGGCGGCAGGTGCACCAGATCGTGCGGGCGCTGCACCTGCACGCCTTGCAGGTGGCTGAGTGCCTGGCCCTGCGTGTGTTCCGCGTAGCCCAGCAGCGCGCCGGCGGCTGCATGGGCCTGCGGCAGTTCCTGGGCGTCCCAGGCGGCCAGGCTGGCCACGCCGAGCACTGCGAGCAGCTTGCGCAGCCCGAGCCCCGGCTCGAACTGCCAGTGCGGGCGCGCCGTCGCGCTGATGGTCTGCGCCGCGCACCAGGCCTTCAACCGGGCCTCGAACACGGGGGTGAGCTCGGTGCCGAAGATCAGTTCGCTTGGGGCCACCCGTGCGATCCAGTCGCCCAGCGCGTCCGGCGTGCACTGGGCCAGTTGCAGTTGCGGCTGCGTGACGCCGAGCCAGGCCAGTCCGCACTGGTTGCGCGGCCCCTGGTGCACCGCCATCAGCACCGACTCGGACTTGTCTGGCAGCAACTCTGCGTCGGTCAGGGTGCCGGGCGTGATCACGCGCACCACCTTGCGCTCGACCGGCCCCTTCGCACTGGCCACGTCGCCGACCTGCTCGCAGATCGCCACCGATTCGCCGAGCCTGATCAGCCGTGCGAGATACGACTCGAGCGCGTGAAATGGCACACCAGCCATCACCACCGGCGCGCCGGCCGACTGCCCGCGCCGCGTCAGCGTGATGTCCAGCAGGCGCGCCGCCTTCTCCGCGTCCGCATAGAACAGCTCGTAGAAGTCGCCCATGCGGTAGAGCACCAGCGTGTCGGGAAACTCGGCCTTGATGCGCAGGTATTGCTGCATCATCGGCGTGTGTGCGCCGAAGTCGGTCGTGGCGCCCGATGGCGCCGGGTCGTCATGCTGCATCAGGATTTCGATCGGTCGCCGGGCAGTGCTGGGAGCGAGTCGGAATCCACGAGCGGATGATGCAGGCCGGCCCATCGCGCTCCGCACCGCCGGGTACGCACGCTCATGTGCTCGACCATTTCGGCTGGTAGTCCTCCAGGCGGACTTGCGCTGCCCCGGGGATGCGCTTGCGCTCGAATTCCGCCTCGCGTCCCCACGGTTTGGTGGCGTCGATCGCCAGCCGGCCCCATTGATCCTTCATGCTGTCGCGATAGAAGCCGGGCACGTTGGGGAGCACGAGTGCTCGCGTGTCTGCGCGCCCCCGCGTCAGGTAGGCCCACCACACGTCGTCGAAATCGTCGATGTCCACGTCCTCGTCCACCACGAAAACCGTCTTGTTCCAGTCGTGGTTGGCACCGACCGCCGACAGCAGCACCTGGCGTGCGTGCCCTTCGTACTCCTGGCGCATCTGCACCACCGTGCTCATGGCAAACGGCGTGCAGGCCACGTCGATCACGCCGCGCAGCTTGGCGGCCTGCAGTGCCTGGAAGGTGCGCGTGGCGACGGCGAGTTCGAGCAGGCGCAGGTCTTCCGGCGAGCCGCAGATGAGCGCGTGGAACATTGCGTCACGCCGCGCCACCACGGCGCTGACCTCGAACACGTGGTTGTCACCTACCGGGACGTAGTAGCCCATGAATTCGCCGAATGGCCCTTCGGGTCGGCGCACGCCGGGCAGGATGCGGCCCTCGATCACGATCTCGGTGTCGGCCGGCACGTCCAGCGCGATGCTGCGGCAGCGCCGCATGCGCAGCGCCGTACCCTCGATGCGCGCGGCCACGTCGAGTTCGCTCTCCTCGTAGTCGATCGGCGCGGCGGCGGCCAGCACGCACGCTGGCGGTGGTCCCAGCAGGATGGCTGCCTCCAGCGCCTGGCCGCCAGCCTCGGCCTTGCGCTGGTATTGCGCCAGGTCATGCGAGGCGCCCAGACGGATGCGTAATTCGTTGGCGCCGATCACCTGCGCACGGTGGAACGACAGGTTGGGCACGCTGGACTCGGGTTCGCGGGCCAGGAACACCCCCGCGCTCAGGTAGGGGCCGCCGTCCTTCTCGAAATAGGTGATTGCGGGCAGGTCGGCCAGGGAAATCTCGATCAGGTCCGCCGGCTCGCCGACCAGCACCAGTGCCGGGGCATTTCGGCGCATCAGTGTGCTCCAGCGCTGGCAGAACGAGCCATCGGTGGCGCCGATCATCTGCATCAGGCGGCTGCGGCTGCCATACACGTTGGAGACCACCGGATAGGGGGAGCCGTCGACCTGGCGAAACAGGACCGGTGCGTCGCCCTCGCGTTGCGCGGCCTGGATGACTGCGGCGAGTTCGTGTCGACCCGAGACCGGGCGCTCGATGATGCGCACGCCGCCACGTGCGGCAAGTCGGTCGATGTAGGCTCTCATGCAGGAAGCGCGTGATGCAGATGGCGATCCGGCAACGTGCGTGGCGTGGCAGGCGTGTGCGGATGCAGCGCAATCGGATGACTGGCTGGGTGACGTATCAGGTTCCGCCGCACTCAGTAGACCTTGCTTGCCTGCTTGACGATGGCCGGTGGAATCGACAGGCCGACCGCGCCGGCGGCGGCCTGATTCACCTGTACCTCGAACACTTCGGCCTCCACCGGGGTGATGCTGCCGGGGGCACGTCCCAGCAGCACCGGCACGGCAACCTTGCGCGCCCAGTCACCCCGTTCTGGTACTGGTGCTGGGCCAGCCCGGCGATCGCCCCGCGCTGCACCGCGAGCACGTCGAGAGCAAACCAGGGGATCTTCGCCTCCCGTGTGGCGCGTTGGACTGCCTCGTAGGCCGAGGCCACGGTGTTGTCCTGCAGCGTGATGACTGCATCCACCTTGCCGATCAGCGCGTCGACCGCATTCTTCACTTCGGCGCTGGAGGTGATCGTCACCGCGGTGAGCTTGATGCCGCGTTTGCTGGCCTCGGCCTGCGCGAGTTTGAACAGGGCCTCAGAATTCGTCTCGCCCGAGTTGTAGAGTGTGCCGGCGGTCTTCATGGTGGGGGCGATCGCGTGGAACATGTCGAAGTTCCTGCCCACCGGCGGTATGGTGAAGAACCCCGTCACGTTGGTGCCGGTCGGCTTGTCGGTGGATGCGACGACGCCAGCCTGCACCGGGTTGGTGACGCAACCAAATACCACAGGAGTCTTCGAGTCGCGCGCCACGCGGATCGTGGCCAGCACCACGGGCGTGGTGCAGGGCGCCAGCAGATCGACCTTGTCGGAGAGGAACTTCTCGGCGATGTTGCGCGCGTTGGCCGCCTCACCCTGGGCGTTCTGGTAGTCGAACACCAGGTTCCTGCCGACCTCGAAACCGGCGGCCTTCAGGCCGTCGATGAAGCCCTGGCGGGTGGCGTTCAGGGCCGGGTGGTCGACCAGTTGCGAGAAGCCGATGCGGTACGTCCTGCCTGGCTGCGGCGCGGTCTGCGCGAGCGCCCATTGCCCTTGCAGCAGTCCCATGGCCAGTGCGAACGTGGCGACGAGGTGCCTGCGATTGGTTCCCGACATCGATGATTCTCCGTGTTCCAAGGGGGGAGGGGTGATGGTAGCGCAGGCTCCGAACGCGTTGCACCCGCCACGCACGTGATGCTTGTCTTCATGGATTCGCCGGGCCGCGTGCTGCGAGCAGGCTCTGATCGTCGTCGAACATGCCCTGGCCGGTGGCACTGAATCGCTCCACCAGTGCCGGCACCGTCAGCGCTGCCTTCTGCGCATCGCGCACCTCGAACAGGATGCGCCCGGCATCCATCATGATGAGACGGTTGCCCCAGGCGATCGCGTCCTGCATGCGGTGCGTGATCATCACGGTGGTCA
>JBDHRZ010000119.1:0-7604 GCA_039807845.1 Rhodoferax sp. | reverse complement strand
CCGGAACTCATCGTCACGGCCAATATCTCGGATCATGACTACAGGGCGAACGTGGCGTCGGTCTGCATCGATCGGGTGACCGGCGCGCAGCGCGGCGCGCGCTGCAACCAGTGGCTACCTCGCCATCGCAGCCTGGCCGGGTGTGCCGATCCGACGGTCATGGAGGCGGCGGCAACGAAGGTGTGGGTGCGGCTGACACGCGCTGCCCTGGGCACGCACATCCAGACCCGTGCCCCCGGCCTGGAGGTGGACCTGCAGGTGTTCGAGCCGGTGGACCACGAGTCCATGGGCGTGCTGGTTCCCTGGAGCGACAGGCTGTTCCAGTACACGCGCAAGGACAACTGTCTGCAGGTGCAGGGTGTTGTGTCGCTCGATGGCGTCGAGCGCAGCGTCGAGCGCGGCGAGGCGTACGCCATCCATGATCATGGCCGGGGCCGCTGGCCGTACGACACCCGGTGGAATTGGGCCGCTGGCAGTGGCGTCTCCCGTGGCCGGCAGATCGGCCTGCAGTTCGGCGGTCGGTGGACCGTTGGCACTCCTTCGACGGAAAACGCGCTGCGCATCGATGGCCGCTTGCACAAGATCGGCGACGAACTGGAGTGGCGCTATGACCCCGGGGACTGGATGCAGCCCTGGAGCATTTGCGGCGACCGCGTCGACTTGCGTTTCACGCCCGAGATCCACCACCACCATGTGTTCGATCGGTGGGTCGTGCGATCGCGCGGTGATCAGTGTTTTGGTCGTTTCGACGGCGAGATCGTGTCCGACGAGGGAGATCGCGTCCCTGTCGAGGGGGTGTTTGGATTGGCGGAGGAGGTACACCGGAGATGGTAAGCGGCATCATCAAGACCGAACGGGAGATCACGGAACCGGTCGATCTGTGCCTGCCCAATGGTCGGCTCAACCCTGCGGCCGTGGGATGGACGCGCAAGCCGCTGCATCGGGCCAACCTGAGCGGCTGGGGGCGCAACAAGCGCTTCGAGTATTGGTGCATCACGACTCCGGAGATCGTCGTGGCGCTGAACGTCTCGCATGGCGATTACCGGGTGACGCTGGCTACGTTCTTCCTCGATCACACGCGGTTGCAGGCTTTCTCGGAGGCTGAAATCCACTGGTTGCCGTCGCACGACCGGGTGCCGGCGATGCCGGAGCGATCGGGAATCGGGCAGACTATCGGCAATGGGGATCGGATGCAGATTGCCATGCGCTCGGAGTCTGGCACGACGTCGTTGCAGGCGCGCACCGACCGCCTGACGATCGAGCTCGAAGTGCTCGAACCGCCCAACCACGAATCGATGGGAGTGGTTGTTCCATGGAGTTCGCGCCGCTTCCAGTACACGCGCAAGGACAACTGCCTGCCGGTGCGTGGCAGCGTCATTGCCGATGGCGTGTCTTACGCCGTGGACACGCAGACCGCGTACGCCACGCTCGACCACGGTCGTGGCCGGTGGCCTTATGCGATCACCTGGAACTGGGCCGGTGCAAGCGGACGCTGCCACGGACGGGAGATCGGCCTGCAGTTCGGCGCGAAGTGGACCGATGGGACACCGTCGACCGAGAACGCTCTGCGCATCGACGGTCGCATCCACAAGATCAGCGAAGAGATGGAGTGGGTCTATGACCGCGGCGACTGGTTGCGGCCATGGACCATTCGGGGTGCCGGTGTCGATCTGCGATTCACGCCGATCTACGACCGCCAATCGTCGTTCGACCGCCTGATCGTTTGCAGCAAGGAGCACCAGTGTTTCGGGCATTTCGACGGGCACGTGCACTGTCCCGATGGCGCGCGCATCGAGATCGCACGATTGTTGGGGTGGGCGGAAGAGGTGCACAGGCGCTGGTGAGGCCGTTGTCGGCGATCGGGCGTGGCCGGTGGCGCGTCGGCGCGGGCAGCGCGACGGGACAACTTGCGAAAGGGACAGGAATCGTGGGCGCAATCGACATCAGGGACGTCAGGAAGTCCTATGGCAACCATGAGGTCATCCATGGAGTCTCCATCGGCATCGAGTCGGGGCAGTTCGTCGCGCTGGTGGGGCCATCGGGTTGCGGCAAGTCGACTCTGCTGCGCATGATCGCCGGCCTGGAAGACATCACGGAAGGCGAGATCGAAATCGGCGGACGGGTCGTGAACGACATTGCGCCCAAAGACCGCGACATCGCGATGGTGTTCCAGAATTACGCGCTATATCCGCACATGACCGTGCGCGAGAACATGGGGTTCGCGTTGCGCCAGCGCCACATGGCGAAGACGGAAATCGAGCGTCGGGTGCGCTCGGCCGCGCAGATCCTCGATCTCGACGGATTGCTCGACCGCAAGCCGCGTGCCCTCTCCGGTGGCCAGCGTCAGCGTGTGGCAATGGGTCGCGCAATCGTGCGTGAGCCCACCGTCTTCCTGTTCGACGAACCGCTCTCGAATCTGGATGCCAAGTTGCGCACGCAGATGCGCTCCGAACTCAAGGAGTTGCACCAGCGCCTGCGCACCACCACGGTCTACGTCACGCACGACCAGATGGAGGCCGTCACGCTTGCGGACCAGGTGGTGGTGATGAACGCCGGCCTGGTCGAACAGGTTGGACCGCCGCTGGAACTCTATGACCGGCCGCAAAGCCTTTTCGTGGCCGCCTTCATCGGTTCGCCATCGATGAACCTGCTCGATGCAGTCGTCATCGCCAGCGGCGACGGGGCGCGGCTGGAAGATGGCGCAGTGCTGCGTTTCGACCAGGGCGTTCGTGCGCCAGCGGGATTGGCCGTGACGATTGGCGTACGCCCCGAGCATCTCCAACTCGGAGGCGCGGGGTGGGCGGGCCAGGTCACGATCGTCGAGCCCACCGGGTCCGAGACCCAGATCAGTGCCCGCTCCGCAGGACAAACGATCCGGATCCTGGTGCGGGGGCGCACCGATGTCGGACCCGGCGATTCGATCGCGATCTCGGTGGACCCATGCCATGTGCATGTGTTCGATACGGCTTCGGGTCGGCGCATCGGCTGACGCTCGATCCTGCACTGACCCTATGCCGGTCAGAAGATGCTGTACTTCACGCCCATGCATGGCAGGGCGAGCATGCTTGGATCGCCGATCGCCAATACCTTGCAGCACGTCAGGCTCACCGCGGCACGGCGATCGATCCATGTGCCGAACTGATGCGCTATGGACGCGTGAGCACCATCCTCACATTCAACCTGGACTATCCGCGCTGGTACGAGTTGTTCGACAACAAACCGATGGTCGACGCCTTGCTCGACTGCCTGCAGCACCACTGCATCACCATCCGCATCGATGTGCCATCATTGCGTGCGCCCATCCCGCCAGCCGAGGAGCCGGGCGCCACTACGCCAGCGCCAGCGCATTCGAAGTCCAATACCATTGCACCGCGCAAGGCACAGTGACATCGCCAGATGTCTTGCCCACCGCGCCTGCCTGTGACTGTGCCGCCGCACTCGGCCTCGCATCGGCTTGGCCAGCGTCCACCATCGGCTCGTGTTTGCCACCGCCACACCGTCCCCGCCCATCATCTGTCCGCCCCAACCCACCAACACCTGCGCACTGGGTGGGTCTGATTCTGATGAGCATAGACGGGTCAGATTTCGTGAGCGCCGAGGCCGGAGGTTTACGGCGCTTCAACACCTTCTGCGTGGAGTACCTCAACCCGTTCCTGAACTTCCATCGTCCCTGCCTGTTCGCCACCAAGGTTCCCGATGCGAAAAAGCCCGGGCGCATCAAGAAGGTGTATCGGGCAAAGGACGTGATGACGCCGCTGGATGGACAAGCTGACCAGCTTGCCCGAGGCCGACAAGGACCTGCGCGAGGGCATCACCCTTGAACACCTGCAGCAACTGGCCCGCGCACTGAGCGATGTGCAGGCGGCCGAGGAGCTCAACGAAGCGCGCGCGGCGCTGTTTCGGCGCGTGCCGGCTCGCGCGTAAGGCCGCGCAACATCATCGGGTCGCGGGAACCAGAGACCGCACGCTCGAGGCCCGGCCAGGGCTGCAGGACAGCATGTGCTGCTTCGCAGCAAGACCGACGAACAGGGGGAAAGCCTTCCCCCCTGGCGCCCCTTGCGGGGTGGGCTGTGGACAAAGCTCAGCAAGCTGTAGCTTTGCCCACAGCCTCACGGCTGCGCCGCGCCTGTACCCCCTTCTGCATCGAAACAAGCCAGAAGCAGCCAAACCCCTACACTGACAGCTGTCAACAACGGATCGACTCGCTTCGCGTCGCCGATTTCAGGCCGCTCCAGGCTCAAACCTCATTTGGAAAAGACTGACCCCTTTGACCCCCTGACCCCTACCGCAAGCCCTGTGCGGTGAATGGCGCGGCGTGCCTTGACGGTACGGGGCGTGGTTCAAGCTTGCAAGCCTTTCATCAGTGACTTGGAAAGGCGGACCGTGGTGAAGAGAGCCCCGCGGGCCTGGTGCCGGTGTGCAACTTCGTTTCAAGACGGGGCTTGCCGGCGAGCAATACGCTACCAGAGAATTCTGGCGCCAGGCTTGGCTTGGGCGTTGTCCGCTGTATCCCACCGGGGGCTTCGGGTTCGCCCGCCACGGCACTTACCAGCGCAAGAGTCCTCGGGGAACGCGCGCCGCGCGGTCGAAGCCCGCTCGCAGATGACATCCTGCAGTCAAGCCGCCCCGATGCGTGCCCGCGCGTCCACCGCCACCACGCCTTGCTCCTGCAGGCGCAGCTTGAGCGGGTTGACCTCGATTTCGACCTCCTGCCCCGGCGCGGCCTGCACCAGGTCGTGCGCCAGCCAGCCCAGGCGCACGATGGCGTCGACCACCGCGTCCACGTCCAGCGCCCCGCGGCCGCGGTAGGGGCCGAGCAGGGGCGCTATCTTGAGGCTTTGCAAGGCGCGCCGGGCGCTCGCCGCATCCACCGGGGCCGGCAGCAGCGCCACGTCGTGGAACAACTCCACCAGCACGCCGCCCGCGCCCACCAGCACCTGGGGGCCGAACTGCGCATCGCGGCGCGCGCCGATGATCAGCTCGAGCTCGCCCGATTCCTGCGCCTGCAGCTGGTAGCCTTCGATGCGCGCCTGGGGTGCCGCCTCGGCCAGGCGCGCCTGCATGCGCTGCAGGCGTTCGCGCAGGTCCTGGGCGTGCGGGATGTTCAGTGCCACGCCGCCCACGTCGGACTTGTGCACGATGTCGGGCGACTGCACCTTGAGCACCAGCGGGTAGCCCAGTTCGGCGCCGCGCGCGCAGGCCTCCTCGGGATCGTGCACCAGCGCGCTGCGGTTCACCGGGATGCCTGCGGCGGCAAGCAGCGCCTTGCTTGCGGCTTCGCCGAGTTCGCCTGCTGCCGGGGGAGTGAAATGGTAGTGATCGGCTGGCCGCAGCGCCGGCGCGGGCGGCAGGTAGGCCGACAGCTGTTGCCAGCCGCGCAGCACCGCCAGTGCTTCGTCCAGCGTGTCGACATAGGGCAGGCCGTGCTCGATCAGGTAGCGGCGCGCCGGCTCGGCCACGCGGCCCGGCAGCATCACGTAGAGCGCCGGTTTGCCCTGTGCGGCGGGGCTCGCCACGCCTTCCACCAGTTGGCGCGTCAGGCCCGGCACGTCGGGTGCGGTGGTGATCACCATCAGCGCGCAATCCGTGTCGGGGTCGGCCAGCGTGGCCTGTGCCGTCACCACGCCCAGGTTCGGGATGCCGTCATGCTTGCGCCCGCCGATGTCGATCGGGTTGCCCGCCTGGCCCGGCGCATAGTGCTCGGCCAGGGCCTGGCGCGTGCCCTGGCTGAAGGTCGAAAGCGCGATGTGGTGGTGCGACAGGCGGTCGGCGGTGATCGCGCCGCCGCCGCCCGAGGTGGTGATCACGGCCACCTTGCGCACGGCGCGCCGCGGGTAGCGCACCAGCGCCTTGGCCAGCACCAGCATGTTCAGCGGATCGTCCAGCAGCACCACGTTCTCGCGCGCGCAGACGGCCTGCAGCGCGGCGAAGTCGCCGGCCAGGCTGGCGGTGTGCGAGTAGGCCGCACGGCTGCCGTCGGCGGTGGTGCCGGCCTTGACCATCAGCCAGGGCTTGCCGGCGGCGCGTGCGCGGCCGGCAAGTGCCACGAAGCGCTCGGGCGACTTGATGCCTTCGACGTAACTGCAGATCACCTCGGTCTGCTCGTCCTCGATCAGGAACTCGACGAAATCGGCCAGTTCCAGGTCGGCCTGGTTGCCGACCGACACGCAATGCGAGAAGCCGATGCCCATGCCGTGCGAGCGGTCGAACAGCGTGCCCATCAGTGCGCCGCTCTGGCTGACGAAGCCGATTGGTTCGCAGATCAGCCGCTCCACGTCGAGCGCCGGCGACGAGCACAGCACCAACTGGTTGGCCGGGCTGATCAGCCCCAGGCAGTTGGGTCCGATCAGGCGCATGCCATGCTGCGCGGCGGCCGCCACCACCTGCTGCTCCAGCGCCAGGCCTTCGGGGCCTGCGTCCGAGAACTTGGAGGTGATGATGATGGCGCACTTGACGCCGCGCTTGGCGCAGGCGCGGACCTCGTCCAGCACCTTGTCACGCGGCAGCGCCATCACCACCATGTCGGGCGCATCGGGTGTGGCCTGGATGCTGCGGAAGGTCTTCAGGCCGAACAGCGTGTCGCGCACCGGATTGATGGGGTACACCGCACCTGTGTAACGGTGCTGCAGCAAGGTCTTGTACAGCCGTCCGCCGAACTTGGTCTGGTCTTCCGAGGCGCCGATCACGGCTACCGAGCGGGGCCGCAGCAGGGTCTTGATGTCATGGGTCATGCAGGGTGTCTCCGTGCGCTTGGGTTTACAGAACCGGGTGCCGCCTGCGGCCACCGCCACCCCCCTTGCACAAGGATGGCGGGAGGGTGGGGCAGCGCGGCAGGCGCGCCGCCGGGAGGGCCACGCGGTAACTCGGGGTTTCCACTCTATGTTAGAGCGGTTCCAGTCTGTAGAGTCACGGCAGGCGTGCGCAGGCTTCCAGATGGCCACGCACGTGGTCCACGATAAGGAGACTGCATGACCACATTCATCACCGTCGGGTCGATCTGTGCCGACGTGGTGTCGCAGGCCACGAGCCGTCTCGCGGCGTTGCTGGATCGCAATCGATGCGGCAGCGGCGCGCAGCACCTGGCGTTCTGCCCGGTGCCGCTGGGTGCGCGCGCACGCGGTGGCCCGAGTGACACGTCCTTGCTCGCGTTCACGGGCATGCTGGAATCCGCAGCGCAGGCGACGGGCATGGATCACCTGGGCCTGATGATGGCTCAGGTTCCCCAGGCACGCGATACGGGTTTGCTCAGCAATCTCTTGCTGCACGCGCCCACCGTGGGCCAGGCCCTGGAGGACATGGTCCGCCTGTTTGCGTCCGTGCAGACGGGCACCGCCCTGGCCTTGACCACTGCCGGCGATTCGGCCGAGTTGTCCTACCGCATCCTGGACCCCAGCGTCGGACGCAGCCTGCAGGATTCGGCATTCACCCTCGGGCGCATCTATCGCCATCTGGCAGGGATCGCCGGCCCGCAGTTGCGCCTCGAGCACGTGGCCATGGCGGGCGCTGCGCCGCGCAATGCCCATCTGTACCGGGAATTCTTCCAGCGGCCGGTGTGTTTCGACGCCCGAGTGACGACGCTGCGCTTCTCCGCGGCCGTGCTGTCC
>JBDHRZ010000118.1:0-7667 GCA_039807845.1 Rhodoferax sp. | reverse complement strand
TGGCCATGCGCCGCGGCGTGCGGCGCCTGGAGGCGGCTCTGCGCGAGACCGAGCGCCGCTGCGACGCCCTGCTCGATTCCTCGCGCGATCCGATCGCCTACGTGCACGAGGGCATGCACGTGCGCGCCAACAAGGCCTACCTCGAGATGTTCGGCTTCGAGGATTTCGAGGAAGTCGAGGGCATGTCCATCCTCGACATGATCGCTGCCGACGACGCCGACGACTTCAAGTCGCTGCTGAAGAAACTGTCCAAGGGCGAGAAGCCGCCGCAGCGCCTGAACCTCAAGGCCCAACGCGCCGACGGCTCCACCTTCGATGCGGTCATGGAGTTCGCCGAGGCGAGCTACGAGGGCGAACCCTGCCAGCAGATCATCTTCCGGCGCCAGGAGGCCAATCCCGAACTGGCCAAGGAACTGGACGCGCTGCGCTCGCGCGACCTGGTCACCGACCTGTACAACCGCCAGCACGCCATCAACGAACTCGACAGCGCCGTGGCCCAAGTGGCGACGGGAGCCTCCAGCCGCGCCCTCCTGCTGCTCGAGCCGGACAACTTCAAGCAGGTGCTCGACACCATCGGCATCGGCAACGCCGACCTGCTGCTCGGCGACATCGCCAATCTCATGCGCCGGCACCTGAAGGACAGCGACCTCGCCGCGCGCTTCGCCGACCACACCTTTGCGGTGCTGGCGACCGACCGCGACGGCGAAGGCGTAAAGCAACTGGCCGAAGTGCTGCGCAAGGCCTACTCCGAGCGCATTTTCGACATCGGCAAGCAGTCCATCAGCGTCACCATGAGCATCGGCGGCTCGCTGATCGGGGAAAAGAACGCCAATTCGCAGACTATCCTCGGCCAGGCCAACGGCGCCCTGCGCACGGCGCAGAGCGAAGGCGGCAACCGCGTGATCGTTTTCGACCCCGCCGCCCAGGACAAGGCCTCTGAGGAAAAGTCGCGGCACTGGCTCAAGCTGGTCCAGGATGCCCTGTCCAGCGATGGTTTCGTGCTGTTCTACCAGCCGATCATCAGCCTGCACGGTGCCGAGGGCGAGTTCTACGAAATCCTCTTGCGCATGAACGGGCCCAAGGGCGAAATCACGCCGAATTTCTTCCTGCCGGTGGCGGAACAGCACGGCCTGATGCCGCAGATCGACCGCTGGGTCATCGGTCACGCCATCAAGGCCCTGGTCGACCGCGAGAAGGCCGGGCACAAGACCACTTTCTTCGTGAAGCTCGCGCCGCAAACCCTGGAAGACCAGACCCTGCTGCCCTGGCTGGCGCAGCAGCTGAAGAACGCGCGCCTGCGCGGCGACGCCCTCGTGTTCGAGATGCCAGAGAGCAAGGTCGTGGTGAACCTCAAGCCGGCGCGCTCCTTCGTCGCCGGGCTCAAGCAGTTGCACTGCGGCTTCGCCCTGGAGCAGTTCGGAGCCGGACTGAACTCCTTCCAGCTGCTCAAGCACGTCGACGCGGACTATCTGAAGCTCGACCGCAACTTCATGGCCGAACTGCCGAAGAACAAGGAGAACCAGGAGAAGATCAAGGAACTCTGCGACCAGGCACACCACCAGAGCAAGCTCACGGTGGCAGAGTTCGTGGAGGATGCGGCGAGCATGTCCATCCTCTTCTCCTGCGGCGTCAACTTCGTGCAGGGCAACTTCCTGCAGGAACCGGAAAAGGTCATGGCGTACGAGACTCACGCCGCCTGAGCGGGAGGCCGCGGGCCCGCTCCGCCACGGGACACCGCGTGCCCGCATGCTGCGACGAAAACGGCCCCGACAGGGGCCGTTTTCGCTTGGGGGACCAGACTCGCGTCGGGGTTCAGCCCTGCGCGGCGCGCAGGGCGGCGATGCGCTCCTCGATCGGCGGATGGCTGGCGAGCAGCTTGCCGAAGTGGCCCGAGATGCCGAACGCCGCCACGGCCTGGGGCAGGGAGTTCTCGCCGTGCCCCGCCGACAGCCGCTCCAGCGCGGAAATCATCTTCTGCCGGCCAGCGAGGGAGGCTCCGCCCGCATCGGCACGGAACTCTCGCCAGCGGGAGAACCACATGACGATCAGCGAGGCGAGGAAGCCGAGCAACAGCTGCATCACCGTGACGGTGATGAAGTAGCCGATGCCGCCGCCGGAATCGTCATCCCGGTTGCCACGCAGGGCACCGTCGACCAGCGAGCCGATGATGCGCGCAAGGAAGATCACGAAGGTGTTCAGCACGCCCTGGATGAGGGTCAGGGTGACCATGTCGCCATTGGCGACGTGGGAGATCTCGTGGCCGAGCACGGCTTCCACCTGGTCGCGGTCCATGCTGCGCAGCAGGCCCGTGCTCACCGCCACGAGCGAGCTGTTGCGGCTCATGCCGGTGGCGAAGGCGTTCATTTCCGGTGCGTCGTACACGGCCACCTCGGGCATGCCGATGCCGGCTGCCTGGGCCTGGCGCTGCACGGTGGCCAGCAGCCAGCGCTCCGCTTCGTTCTGCGGCTGGGTGATCACCTGCGCACCGGTCGACATCTTGGCCATCCACTTGGACATGGCCAGCGAGATGAACGACCCGCCCATGCCCAGCACGGCCGCCATCACCAGCAGGCCGCCCGTATTGCCGAGGCGCACGTGGAACACCTGCTGCAACACGAGCAGCACGATGTTCAACAGGAACAGGACCGCGATGTTGGTGGCGACGAAGAGCAGTATCCGCTTCATGGAAAGTCCGTTGTGGGTTGGTTCCGGGCCGCGCCCGCAGCGCGAGTATGGGGGCGGACGCCGCGGCGACAAGGGCGCCCGCAGCCGCCGCGCGCCCGCTAGCATGGGGTACGCCTGCCCCAGACTCGCCCCGCCATGAAAGGTTCCCCGCCGGCCTACCGCGGCCGCTTCGCCCCCTCACCCACCGGCGCGCTGCACTTTGGCTCGCTCGTGGCGGCGCTGGGCAGTTGGCTGCGCGCGCGGACGCAGGGCGGCACCTGGCTGGTGCGCATCGAGGACATCGACCCACCGCGGGAGGTGCCCGGGGCAGCCCAGGACATCCTCGCCACGCTGGGCGCGTTCGGGCTGGAATCGGACGAGCCGGTATGGTTCCAGAGCCAGCGGTTGGACGTGTACGCCGATGCGTTCTGGCGCCTGCTCGCGGCGGACCGGATCTTCGCCTGCCGCTGCAGCCGCAGCGCCCTCGCGGCGCTGCGCGGCGTCCACCCGCCGAACTGCGTCGACGCGGCAGGCGCGGAAAAGACCGCGCCCGCCTGGCGCGTGCGCGTCGCGGACGCGGACATCGGTTTCAACGACCTGATCCAGGGCCCGCAGCAGCAGAATCTGGCCCGGGAAGTGGGCCCCTTCGTGATCAAGCGCGTGGAGGGCTATTTCGCCTACCAACTCGCGGTCGTCGTTGACGATGCCGCCCAGGGTATCGCTGAGGTCGTCCGCGGTGCCGACCTGCTCGACTCCACGCCACGGCAGATCTGGCTGCAGCGACTGCTCGGCTGCGTCACCCCGTGCTACGCGCACCTGCCGCTGGCGCTGGATGCCAGCGGACGCAAGCTGTCCAAGCAGGACCGCGCCCGTGCCGTCGATCGCCGCGATCCCCTGCCCGCGCTGCGCGCCGCGCTGTCCTTCCTCGGACTCGACCCCGCTCGGTGCGAGGGCGGTGGCGTGACGCGGATGCTGCGCCGCGCCATCGAGGACTTCGATCTCACGCGGATTCCGCGCAGCGCCGCAGGCACAGTGCGGTCGTAGTGCTTGTGTAGAATCGGGCGCATCCGCCCGGTCGGGCCCTGCGGCCCGGATCGTCGCGCGGAGCGACGCCCAACACGGAGAGGGAATCATGACGTCACGCGTAGCACTGGTCACCGGCGGAACCGGCGGCATCGGCTCGGCCATCGTCAAGCGGCTGGCCCGCATGGGGCACCGCGTGGCGACGAACTACCGCGACGCAGCGCGGGCGCAGGCCTGGGCAGCGGGGCTCAAGGCCGAGGGCATCGAAGTGACCCTGGTTCCCGGCGACGTCGGCGACACCGCCTCGTCGGCGGCCATGGTGGCGCAGATCGCCGAACGCCTCGGGCCGGTGGACATCCTTGTCAACAATGCCGGCATCACCCGCGACACCACCTTCCACAAGATGTCCGCCCTGCAGTGGCAGGAGGTGATCAACACCAACCTCAACTCCTGCTACAACGTGACGCGCCCGGTCATCGACGGCATGCGCGAGCGCAAGTGGGGTCGCATCATCCAGATCAGCTCGATCAACGGCCAGAAGGGCCAGTACGGCCAGGCCAACTACGCCGCCTCCAAGGCCGGCATGCACGGCTTCACCATCTCGCTGGCCCAGGAGAATGCCAAGTTCGGCATCACGGTCAACACCATTTCACCGGGCTATGTCGCCACGGAAATGGTCATGGCCGTGCCCGAGGAAGTGCGCGCCAAGATCGCGGCGCAGATCCCGGTCGGACGGCTGGGCACACCTGAGGAGATCGCCTACGCGGTGGGTTTCTTCATCCCCGAGGAAGCGGCCTGGATCACTGGCGCCAACCTGTCCATCAACGGCGGCCACTACATGGGTTGGTGAGGTCCCGGGCGACACGGCGGGGCGCAGGCCCCGCCCTGCCCCGCGCGGCAAGCGCCATAACGCTCTGGTGCGCCGCGGAAAGGCGTGCTAGCTTTGCCGCATGGCACAAGTCCGCGTCATCAAGAAGTACCCCAACCGCCGTCTGTACGACACCGAGATCTCCAGCTACATCACGCTGGAGGAAGTGCGCCAGCTGGTGGTCGACGGCGAGGAATTCGAGGTGCGCGACGCCAAGAGCGGCGAAGACCTCACCCGCTCGGTGCTGCTGCAGATCATCGCCGAGCACGAAGAACGCGGCCAGCCGATGTTCACCACGCAGCTGCTGTCGCAAATCATCCGCTTCTACGGCGATTCCCTGCAGGGTTTCATGGGCAGCTATCTGGAACGCAGCCTGCAGGTCTTCCTCGACCAGCAGCAGCAGTTCCGCAGCCAGCTCAATACCGTGCTCGGCCAGACGCCCTGGTCCATGCTCAACGACATGACCGAGCGCAACCTGGACATGTGGAAGACCCTGCAGCAGGGATTCCTCAATGCCGCGGCCGGCTCGGTCAAGACCAAGCCCGGCGGCTCGCGCTGAGCTCCCGGCGCCGCTCGCCTGCGGCGGAGAGACTGCACCCGGATCCCGTTCCCGCCCACGGCCCGCAGTGTCCGAGGGCCGCGTTTGACAGTCCTTCCCGCCCTGCCTAGCATCCCGCGCCTGCTGCGTCGCACCACCGGTGCGCCGCGACAATTCCAGCAAGGGGGATCGGGTGGACAAGCGTATCGCACTGGTGTCGGGCGGCCTCGGCGGCCTGGGTACGGAAATCTGCCGCCAACTGGCGCAGGCGGGCTGCCGGGTCGTTGCGGCCGATCTCGGGCAGCGACCCGAGCGCGTGGACGCATTCCTCTCCGAACTCGGCGAACAGTCCGCCGCCGCGAGCTTCCGCCCCCTGGACGTGGCCGACTTCGAGGCCTGCGCCCGCCTCGTGCATGAGATCGAGGCCGAGCACGGCGCGCTCGACATCCTGGTCAATGCCGCCGGCATCACGCGCGACGTGACGCTGCGCAAGATGAATCCTGCGCAGTGGCGCGAAGTGATGCGGGTCAACCTCGACGGCGTGTTCAACCTCTGCCACGCGGCGGTGAACGGCATGTGCGAGCGCGGCTACGGCCGCATCGTCAACATCGCCTCGGTCAATGGCCAGACTGGCCAGTTCGGCCAGACCAACTACTCTGCCGCCAAGGCCGCCATCCACGGCTTCGGCATGGCGCTGGCGCGGGAGGTGGCGCGCAAGGGCGTGACGGTGAACTCGGTGTCCCCCGGCTACTGCCGCACCGCCATGGTCATGGCCATCCCGCAGGCCGTGCGCGAGCAGATCGTCGCCGACATTCCGGTAGGTCGCCTGGGCGAACCGCACGAGATCGCCCGTGTCGTGTCCTTCCTCGCCGCCGAGGATGCGGGCTTCATCACCGGCGCCAACATTCCGGTGAATGGCGGCTATTTCATGGATTTCTGAGTCCGTGGGCCTACCGGCCCGCCGTGTTCAATACTCGAAGTGGTCGATGTAGATGAAGTCGTCGGGGATGCGCACGCAGTCGTAGGTCACGACCTTCTGGCTGCCAGTCTCGACCACATCGAAGTCGGTGACCTGCACGGCCGGGTTGCCGGTACCGGGATTGAAGATCTGGGCGGGAACGCCCAGCTCGGTCCACTTGTGCGTATTGAAGCGGTCGTCCTCGGCCGTCAGCGCGATGTTGCCGCCGTCGGCCAGCACGATGCCGTAGCGCTGCATGGTGCGCAGGATCACCTTTCCGGCGGCATTGTAATTGGCCATGTTGAAGGTCGACTTCAGGCGCAGCCGCGCCGCGTAGGGCAGCGTGTTGGCTGGACCACTGGCACCACCCGGCGGCTTGGTGCCGTGCGAGCCGGGGTGCACGTAGCGCGCATTGACGATGCGCGCGTTGGGCAGCACGAAGCGGATGGCGTGGCCCAGGTCGCCGTTGGGTACCTGCATGGCGGCATACACGTCGTCCGCGCTGAACAGCAGCGGTGCCACGGGAAATCCGGCCGCGTCGACACTGGTGCACTGTTCGCCGCGGCCCTCGGGCGGATAGACCTTGTTGAGGTCCCACGTCAGCGCGCAGATCGCTTCCACGCCGCTGGCAGTCACGTTGGCCGCGTAGGCTTCATACAGGGTCGAGCCCTGCACGACCAGCAGGTGACAGTCGTTGTTGTCGTGGTCACAGCTGTAGTCTCCCGTCGGCGAGCCCTCGATCATGCCGCCCGCAGGCAGAGGGAAACTCATGCCCGGAGCATTGCAGTCCGGGCCGTAGTAGCTGCTGGCATCGGGCCAGGCGATCACGGGCTTGGTCGGCACGCCGGACGCCGGGGCGTGCACCACGACGATGGAGAAATCGATCTGGAACTTGTTGCCGTTGCCCCAACCGCCCAACCCCGACAGAGCGGAGATCATGCTGGCCGAGTCGGCTCGGAGTGGTGCGGCACTGATGTCGCGGTGCCAGACCGCGTTGGACGGAAACCGCGGCAGGTGCACGTCGGCGCAGGCGGCGGAGGCGACGGCCAGCAGCGCCACGCTGCCCAGGGCGACGGCGCGGCGACACGCAGGATGTGACTCAGTGGTCATGGCAGGCCCTCCGAAGAGAGCTCAAGCATAGTCCTGCCACGACCCCGGGGACGCCGGCTGCGTCACGCCCCAGACGATACGCTGGCGAACGGAGCAGCCAGCTACCAGGTCAGATCGGCGGGCACGTCGTCCTCGGCGAGCGCGTCGGCATCGACCAGCAGCACCAGGGCCTCGGCTGCAATGGCCCCGGCCTGCTCGGCCAGGTCCCGCGTGACCAGCAGATAGCGGCCATCGCGCTGGACCACACCGAGTTCGCCACGGTTGAGCGCCGCCAGCTGCTCGGCCGTGCAATAGATCCGCCGGATCTTGCCGCCGTGGGGAAAATGGCGCGGATGCTCGGCGTCGGCAGCATTCAGGGCCTTTCCGTCCAGCAGGGCGTGCAGCCGGGCTCTGCGCTCGCGCTTCTCGCGTGCGCGCTGTTCGGCCTCGCGCTGCGCGCGCTCGCGCTCCTCGCGTTCCAGCCGCGCGCGCTGCGCCCAGGCCTGGGCCAGATCGGGCTCGCCCGG
>JBDHRZ010000117.1:0-7703 GCA_039807845.1 Rhodoferax sp. | reverse complement strand
ATCCGCAATTTCTGCGCAGCCTGTTTGCGCTGGAAAACGTGCGCGGCGCCCTGGTCACGATGCCGCACAAGGTCACGACGCTCGGCCTGCTGGACGACGCATCGAGCGCGGCGCGCATCGCCGGCGCCTGCAATGCGGTGCGCCGCGACGCCAACGGCCGCCTGACCGGCGACATGTTCGACGGCGAGGGGTTCGTGCGCGGCCTGCGGCGCAAGACTTGCGTCTTGCCGGGTGGGCGCGCGCTGGTGGTGGGCGCCGGCGGCGTGGGCTCGGCGATCGCCGCCTCGCTGGCGGCGGCGGGCGTCTCGGCGATCGGCCTGTACGACGTGCGCGCGTACGCCGCGCAGGCACTGGCCGATCGGCTGCGCCAGCACTACCCTGCGCTGCAGGTGGATGCCGGCAGCAACGACCCGCAGGGCTTTTCCATCGTGGTGAACGCCACGCCGATGGGCATGGATGACGGTGATCCACTACCGATCGACGTCTCGCGCATCGCGCCCGACGCGTTCGTCGGCGAGGTGGTCATGCGCCGGCAGATGACGCCGTTCCTGCTGGCGGCGCAGGCGCGTGGCTGCCGGTTCCAGGTCGGCACCGACATGCTGTTCGAGCAGATCCCGGCCTACCTGGAGTTCTTCGGGCTGCCGGTGGCAAGCCCCGAGGAACTGCGAGACTTGGCGCAACTGGCGCAGTGAGCGTCACGCGATCCGGGACCGCGCACCGGCCGCGGCTGTCAGCTGTCCGATGCCGCCGCGCTGGCTCTTGAAGAGACGTTTCGCAAGCCGTCGATGCTTATCGAGGGCATCGGAGAGCCTGTGAAGAGATGAATCGTGCCCGCGCCGGGGTCAGTGGTCGATGGCGTCGGCGGCGGCTGCGCCGAGGAACAGCCGCTCGATGTGCGGATCCGCCAGCAGTTCACTGGCCGGCTTGTGCAACACCAGCCGGCCCGACTCGAGTGCGATCGCATCGTCCGAGATCCGCAGCGCGCTCTTGACGTTCTGCTCGACCATGAGCACGGTGGTTCCCTCGTCGGCGAGGTGGCGCAGCAGGCGGAACACGTCCTGCACCAGCAGCGGCGAGAGGCCGATCGACGGCTCGTCGATCAGCAGCACCCTGGGCCGCAGCAGCAGCGCACGGCCGATCTCGAGCTGCTTCTGCTCGCCGCCGGACAGGGCCGAGGCCTGGCTGTGCAGGCGTTGCTGCACGCGCGGAAACCGCGCCAGCACCTCCGGGATGCGCGCGTGCGTCGTCTTCATGCCCAGCGTGATCCCGCCCAGCTCCAGATTCTGAAACACGGTGAGCTGGCTGAACAGGTTGCGCCCCTGCGGGACGAAGGCGATGCCGCGCGCGAGCAGGTCCTTCTGGGAGCAGCCGCCCACCTCGGCCCCGTCGAGCAGGATGCGTCCCTGGCGCGGGCGCAGCAGGCCGAACAGCGTCTTGAGCACGGTCGACTTGCCGGCGCCATTGGGTCCGAGCAGCAGCGTGATGCTGCCCCGGCGCACCTGGAACGACAGCTCGTTGAGGATCATGAAGTCCTTGTAGCCCGCCACCACCCGGTCGAACGCGATGCAGACGTCGGTGGTCATCGGTCGGCCCTCCGTGCTTCGCACTGCGGGACTGAGCGCCTTGGGAGCGGCCCGGCGGTGGTCATCGGTCGGCCCTCCGTGCTGCGCACTGCGGGACTGAGCGCCTTGGGAGCGGCCCGGCGGTGGTCATCGGTCGGCCCTCCGTGCTGCGCACTGCGGGACTGAGCGCCTTGGGAGCGGCCCGGCGGCGCTCACGCTCAGTCTCCCAGGTAGGCATCGAGCACCTGCCGGTTGGCACGGATTTCGGCCGGCGTCCCGATCGCCAGCACCTGGCCTTCCACCATCACCATGATGCGGTGGCACAGGTCCATCACGAAATCCATGTTGTGTTCGATCACGACGAAGGAACTGCGCACGCCCAGCACGGGATCGTGGCTGAGATCCTTCAGCAGCCGCGAGATGCCTGCCACCAGGCTCGGGTTCACGCCCGCGCAGGGCTCGTCGAGCAGCACCAGGTCGGGTTCACTCATGAACGCCATCGCGATGTCGACCAGCTTCTGCTGCCCGTAGCTCAGCTCGCCGGCCTTGTGCTGCGCCACGTGACCGATGCGAAACCGTGCGATGAGTGCGTCGGCACGCGCGCCCAGCCCCGAGTCGCTGGGCGCGAACATGCGGCTGAACATCGAGCCGCGGTGCTCCTGCGCCGCCACGATCAGGTTGTCGCGCACGCTCATGCGCGGGAACACCTGCAAGGTCTGGAAGGTGCGGCCGACCCCGCGCCGGTTGAGCGCGAGCGGGCCGAGTCCGGTGACGTCCTCGCCATTGAGCTCGATCGTCCCGTGATCGGGCGTGATCTGCCCGAGCATGCTGTTGAACAGCGTGGTCTTGCCCGATCCGTTGGGCCCGATCACGCCGAAGATCTCACCCGGCCTGACGTCGAAGCTCACGCCGTCGACGGCCTGGATCGCACCATAGGCCTTCTTCAACTCCGACACCCGCAGGATCGGCGTGCCAGGCGCGTGTGGACGCTGGCCGGCGCGCATCACGGCGCCCCGCCCAGGTCCGATCGCGCGCTGGCAGCGGCCTGGGCGCGTGCCTGGGACGCCCGGCGCGAGCGCCGCGCGGCGCGGATGCGCTCGGGCAGGCTGAGCAACCCGTCCGGCAGCCAGATCATCAGCAGCACGACCGCGATGCCGAACGCGAACAGGTACCAGGCCTGGGCAAAGCGCAGCCACTCCGGCACCAGCACGCCCACCGCAGCGCCCAGCACCGGGCCGAAGAAGTAGCCCGCGCCGCCGACCACCACCATCAGGTACATCATGATCGACGCATGGATGGCGAACGGGCCGGGCTCTATGAATTCGACCAGGCTGGCGAACAGCCCCCCGGCGACGCCGGCGTAGGCCGCACCGATGGCAAAGCTCATCAGGGTGTAGGCACGGATGTCCACTCCCAGGCTCTCGGCGCGGATCGGGTTGTCGCGCAGCGCCGTGAAGGCCTTGCCCCACGGGCTGCGCAGCAGACCCCACAGCAGCGCCGCCAGCGCCAGCGTCATCCCCAGTGTGAAGTAGTAATAGGCCAGGTTGCCGCTCAGGCTCAGCCCGGACAGCGTGGGCCGGCGGATG
Source organism: Rhodoferax sp. (assembly GCA_039807845.1). Lineage (GTDB taxonomy): Bacteria > Pseudomonadota > Gammaproteobacteria > Burkholderiales > Burkholderiaceae_C > CAISIP01. The sequence goes on along the minus strand of JBDHRZ010000117.1, from coordinate 4,555 downwards.
TTGTTGATGCCGAAAGTGCCGCCGGTCAGCCACTCCTCGTTGCGCATCACCAGCCACACCGCCGTGTTGAACCCGAGCGTGGCAAACGCCAGGTAGATCGTCTGCACGCGCAACGCCGGGAACCCCAGCACGATGCCGGTCACGAAGCAGATCAGCGCCGCCGCCGGCAGGCCGATCCAGAAGCCGACACCCGCCTTGAGCAGAATTGCCACCGTATAGGCGCCGATGCCGAAGAACGCCGCATGGCCGAGCGATTTCTGGCCCGCGTAGCCCACGGTGAGGTTCAGCCCCATGGTGGCGATGATGAACACCAGCCAGTAGCTCAGCAGGTAGAGCCCGTAACTCTTGAGGAACTGCGGCGCGACCAGCAGCGCCGCCAGCGACAGCGCGGCAAGGATCCAGGGCCAGCGCCTCATACCTTCCGCTCCTCCCTGCGCCCGAGCAGGCCTTGCGGCTTGAACAGGATCACCGCCAGGAAGATCACCAGTGCCACGGCGTCCTTGTAGGCCGGAGAGATGTAGGCCGCCGCCAGGTTCTCGCTCACGCCCACGATCAGGCCGCCGAGCAAGGCACCGCGGGTGTTGTTGAAGCCGCCGATGATGGCGGCGAAGAACGCCTTGATGCCGAGCGACTCGCCCATGTCGAACTTGGCCAGGTGGATCGGCGTGATCAGCAGCGCGGCGCAGACCGCCAGCACGGCGTTGATGACGAAGGTGTAGAGGATCATGCGCGGCACGTCGATGCCGAGCACCGCCGCGCTCTCGGCGTTCTGCGCCACCGCCTGCATCGCGCGCCCGGTGACCGTCCTGGCCAGGAACGCCTGGGTGGCGAACACGAGGACCAGCGCCAGCACCAGCGTGCCGGCATCCGCCAGCGTCACCGTGACTCCGCCAAATTGAAACAGCACGTCGGGAAACAGCGCCGGGAACGGTTGCGCCTCGGCGCTGTAGCCAGCGCGGATACCGTTGCGCAGCGCGATCGACAGGCCGATCGTGGCCACGACGATCGGCATCATGCCGTAGCGAAACAGCGGGTCGACGACGCCACGCTTGAACGCCCAGCCGAGCACCACGGCCGCCACCAGGCACGCGCCGAGAAAGGCCAGCGGCAGCGGCCAGCCGAACGAGATGAACGCCACCATCATGAAGGCCGGCAGCATGACGAACTCACCCTGCGCGAAATTGATCGTGCCGCTGGCCTGCCACAGCAGGGTGAAGCCCATCGCCGCCAGGGCGTAGATCGCGCCCGTGGCCATGCCGCTGAAGAACAGTTGCAGGAAATCGGTCATCGCTGCGCTGGTGCCCGGTGCAGCGCGCCCCGCCACCCCGGCAGGACGCGCGCGCGCTCCCGGTCGGTCGACCGGACGCGGCGGCTTATTTCCTGCCCAGCGGGGGCAGGGTATCGACCACCACCTGGTGGCCGTTCTTCACCTCCACCATGAAGCTCTCGCGGTCCATGTCACCCTTGTTGTCGAAAGACACGTCCACCAGGATGCCAGGGTTCTGCTTCGCGCTGAAGCTGCCTCCGCGCAGGGCCGCGGCCACCGCCTTGCGATCGACCTTGCCGGCCTTCTCGATCGCCGCCTTGAGCAGGTACATGCCGGTATAGCCCTTGATCCCGTTGTGGTCGGAGATCGACTTGTACTCCTGCTGGTACTTGGCACCGAACGCCTTGAACGGCGGCGCATCGACGGTCAGGCCGACGTGCGCGAGCGCGCCGTTGGCGGCCTCGCCGGCGAGCTCGATCACCTTCTGCCCGGTGAGGGTGGTCTCGCCGATCATCGGCTTGTTCCAGCCCTGCTTGCGCAGTTCGCGCAGGGCGCGCGCCGACTCGTCCTCGTTGAGGTACACGAACACCGCATCGGCGTTGCTCTGCCTGGCCTTGAGCACCGCAGCGGAAAAGTCGACTTGCGCCGGCTCGGTGGAAATGTCCGCGACGATCTTCGTCGGGCTGCCCTCCATCAGCTTGATCATCGCATCGCGCCCGCCCTTGCCGAAGTCGTTGTTCACGTAGATGACGGCGAGGGACTTGGCCCTGGCGTTGATGTAGCGGGCCAGTTTCGGGAAGCTGGTCGACTGGCCGAAGCTGGTGCGAAACACGTAGGGGTTGCCCTGCTGCGTGATGGCATCGGCCTCGCCGCCGGTGAAGTTCGGGATCTCGGCGCGCTGGCTCTCCGTCATGCTCACCATGATCGAGCCCGAGAACACCGGGCCGAAGATCGCCAGCACGCCATCGTCGGCGGCCTTCTGCGTGAGGCCCTTGGCCACGCCCGGGTTGGTCTGGGTGTCGGAGCTGGTCGCCTGCACCTTGCGCCCCAGGATGCCGCCGGCCGCGTTGATCTCCTTGACGGCCAGTTGCACCCCATTGTGGAAATTCGTGCCGGCGGTCGCCCCCGGGCCCGAGAGTTCCACGATGTTGGCGATCTTGATCACGTCCTGGGCGAATCCGGTGCCGGCACAGGCAAGTGCGGCACTGGCAACGAGCATCTTCAGGCAATGGCGTTTCTGCATGGGAATTTCCCTTGATTGGATGGAGGATGAAACCGGGCCCGCGCGCGCGGCGCGGTGATCGACCGCCAGCAGGCCGGCGCAGCGTGAAACCGTGCACCAGACCCGTGCGCCACCAGACCACGAGTCCAAGTCGAGTCGCGTGGAATATAGCGGATAACGGCGCACGGTCCCGGCGGCCCGACGACCTGGCGGGGTGCCCTGCGCGTGCAGCGACCCGTCGGAGCGGTTTCACAGCGTGCGTTCGACCTTCGCGCGCAGCGCCGCGCTCACTGTGGGCATGGAGCCAAACCAGTGCGCATAGGCGGCGCGCGCCTGGTGCAGCAGCATGCCCAACCCACCGACGGTGGGATTGCCTCGCGCACGCGCCGCCTTCAGCAGCGGCGTCTCCAATGGCACGTACACCAGGTCGGACACCAGGGCCCCGGTCGGCAGTGCGTCCAGCGACAGGTCGAGCGCAGGCTGGCCGCTCATGCCCTGGCTGGTGGTGTTGACCAGCAGGGCGGCGTCGGCCAGCGCGGCGTGCCGCTGGCTCCACGGCAGCGCATGGATCGGCCCCGGCAGTTCGGCGGCCAGTGCCTGCGCCTTGTCCTCGGAGCGGTTGCACAGCCGGATCTCGCGCACGCCCTGCTCGATGAGACTCACCAGCACGGCACGCGCCGCACCACCCGCGCCGATCACCACCGCCGGGCCGGCGTCCGCGCGCCAGTGCGGCTGCTCGGCAAGCAGGCTATGCACATAGCCCCAGCCGTCGGTATTGCGCCCGGCGAGCGTTCCGTCGGGCTGCACGATCACGGTGTTGATGGCGCCGATGTGGCGCGCCGTGTCGTCGACACTGTCGACCAGCGAGAGCGCCGCGACCTTGTGCGGGATCGTGAGGTTGCAGCCAGCGAAACCGAGCACCGGCAGCGCGCGCAAGGCCTGCTCCAGGTGGGCCGGCGCCACCGGCAGCAGCACGTAGGCCCCCTGCCGCCCCTGCTCGGCCAGCCAGTGGTTGTGGATGACGGGCGAGCGTGAGTGCCCGACCGGCCAGCCCATCAGGCCAGCCAATGCGAACGGACGGTGCTGTGTGGTGTCGCTCATGCGCAATGCGCCGCAAGGATGGTGGATCCGTCGATTGTGCCCGCAGCGGCGGCGGCGCGGGCACGCCAGCGCCCCGGCTGCACGACAATCGGCCGGCAACATGAACCGGCACACCCTGCAACTGGTCGCGCTGTCCGCAGTGTGGGGCAGCACCTTCATGCTGACCCGGTTCGCGGTGCCGTTCCTGGGCCCGAACCTGCTGGCCGCCGCACGCATGGGCATGGCCGCGCTGGCGCTGACCGCAATCATGCAGGCGCTACGCCTGCATTGGCCACTGGCGCATTGGCGCGAACTCGCGCTGCTGGCGCTGATCGGCGTGGCCGCGCCGCACGCCTTGTTTTCCTGGTCAGCGCTGCATCTGCCGGCGGGTTACGCGGCGCTGCTCTACGTCAGTTCGGTCCTGTTCGGCGCGATTGCCTCCGTCTGGTTCAAGCAGGAGGACCTGACTGCGGCCAAGGTCGCAGGATGCCTGCTGGGCATCGCCGGCGCTGCATTGCTGGTTCGATTCGGGCCCCTGTCACCCACTCCGGAACTGGTAACGGCAGTCATGATTGCCACCCTCGGCTCGGCCTTGTCGGGAGTGTCGACGCCAATGCTCAAGCGTGCCGTCGCGCGCATGGATCCGATGTCCATCTCCGCCGGCATGCATGTGATCGCGTTCCTGATGCTGCTGCCGGGCGCCGTGGTCGACTGGCCTCGGGCGCAGGTCACGCCGGCTGCGCTGGCCGCAGTATTCGTGATGGGCGCCCTCATATCCGGCCTGGGTTGGTGGCTGTATGCACGCATCTTGCGCCACGTGACCCCGCTCGCAGCGTTGAGCTCGACCTTCATGATCACCGGCTTCGGCGTCCTGTGGGCGGTGCTGTTCCTGGGCGAACGGCTCGACGCCGGCAGCTGGCTCGGCGGCGCCCTGCTGCTGCTGTCGAGCCTGCTGGTTGTGGGCTACGACCCGCTGCGCCAACTTT
>JBDHRZ010000116.1:0-7744 GCA_039807845.1 Rhodoferax sp. | reverse complement strand
CCTCTGACGGCCACTACGACCTGATCGTTCTCGACACCATGCTGCCGGGCATCGATGGCTTCGGCTTGCTGGCTGCACTGCGGCAGAGCAAGCAGACGCCGGTGATCATGTTGACGGCCCGCCATCGCATCGAGGATCGCGTACGCGGGCTGAAGGCGGGAGCGGATGACTACCTCGTCAAGCCGTTCGCCTTTTCCGAGCTGGTGGCCCGCATCGAAGTGCTGCTGCGCCGCGTTGCTGGCACTGCGCCCGCACCCGATGCGCTGGTGCTGTGCCTGGGGGACTTGCAGGTGGACCTGGCGCGGCGGCGCGCTACTCGGGCCGGCCAGCGCATCGACCTGTCGGCAAAGGAGTTCCAACTGCTGACGCTACTCTTGCGCCGCAAGGGTGAGGTACTGTCGCGCACAGAGATCGCCGAGCAGGTGTGGGACGTGAACTTCGACTACGGCACGAACGTGATCGATGTTGCTGTGCGTCGGCTGCGGAACAAGCTCGACCTGCCCTTCGAGCGTCCGCTGCTGCACACAGTCCGTGGCATGGGCTACATGCTCGAAGATCGTCAGCCGTGAGACTGCGGCCTGCCGGATCACTAGGACGGCGGCTTGCCCGCTGGCTCGCCTTTCTTACGCTGGCCGGACTCGCCTTGATCTGCTTGGGCGTCTACACCGTCACCGCACTGAGTTTCAAGGAGCGGCAGATGGACACGCTGCGGCAGAAGCAGCTCCAAGTGAGCCATCTCATTGCCGAGGCGGGAGAGTTGGACAACGACACGCTTACGCACAAGCTCAATGACGCCATGGTCGGCCAGCAGGACGTGATGGTGATCCTGAGCGGTGCCGACGGCAGTGTTCTTTATGCCAGTTCAGCCGTTCCAATGGATCACCGCACGATCGACATGCGGTTCGAGGCCACGAACGGCACCACCTCCATCCAGGCGGTGCTGATCCTGGACGCCAGCGAGGACGATCGCGTGCTTGAGCGCTTAGCCCGCACGCTGGTCACGGCGGCGCTTGCTGGGACAGTGGTGATTGCCGTCGGTGGATTCACGCTGGTGCAAATCGGGCTGCGTCCAGTACACGATCTTTCGGCACAAATCCAAGCACTGGAGGCCGATACCCTGCACCAGCCTCTGGATGGCTCCGCTCAACCCGACGAACTGGTTCCGCTGGTGGCCCATGTCAATGAGTTGCTGAAGCGTCTGCACAAGGCCTATGAACAATTGGAAGCATTCAATGCCGATGTTGCCCATGAACTGTTCACGCCGTTAGCAACCTTGATGGGAGGCACCGAGATCGCTTTGCGCAAGGCACGCGACGCCGACGCGCTTCGGGATGTACTGGGTTCGCATCTCGAAGACCTCCAGCGCATGTCGATGATCGTGCAGGACATGCTCTTCCTGTCGCAGGCCGACCGCGGAGCCGAGGCCCGCCGCGAACACGTCGACAGCCTGGCCGATGTTGCGGGCGCGGTGGTGGACTTGCACGAGGCGGCCATCGAGGAAGCCGGTCTTCAAGTCCGTATCGACGGCGATGCCACATGCACGGCCGACGTGCGCCTGCTGCAGCGCGCGCTATCCAACCTGATCGGCAACGCAACCCGGCACGCGCATCAGCGCAGCACCATCTTGGTGCAGATCGACCGGCTGGACGACGAGGTGGCCCTACGGGTGGTGAACCAAGGTCACACCATTCCGACTGAACATCTACCCTACCTGTTCCACCGCTTCTACCGGGCGGATGCAGCGCGGTCGAACGCCGCCCGCAATCACGGACTGGGCTTGGCCATCGTGGCCGCCATCGCTCGCATGCACGGAGGGCGGACCGTGGCGGAATCAAACGGTGGCGTCACGTCCATCGGACTCACGGTGCCTGACCCTTTCAAGCCTTCTGCACCGCACCCAGAAGCCGCAACCCGTTGAGCACAACCAGCAGGCTGGCTCCCATATCGGCGAAGACGGCCATCCACATCGTTGCTCCGCCAAAAAGGGCAAGCACGAGGAAGACGGCCTTGATACCAAGCGCCAGCGTGATGTTCTGCCACAACACCGCGTGCGTCGATCGCGAGAGCTTCACTGTCTCGGCAATGCGTCGCAGGTCGTCGTTCATCACGACCACGTCGGCTGCTTCCATTGCTGTGTCGGTTCCGGCCGCACCCATCGCCACGCCGATGTCGGCCTGGGCCAGCGCGGGCGCGTCGTTGATGCCGTCGCCGGTCATCGCGGTCGGCCCCAGGTCTCGCTGCAAGGCCCTGATGGCTTCCAGCTTGTCCTCGGGCAGTAGATTGCCGCGTGCCTGCTCGATGCCGGCTTCGTGTGCTACAGCCGTGGCCGTGGCTTGGTTGTCGCCTGTCAGCATGACGGGAGTGATGCCCAGCGCTTGCAGCGATGCGACCGCCTCACGAGACGAAGGCTTGATGGTGTCAGCGACGGCAAACAACGCGATGACCCGCTCCGGACTGGCCAACAGCGTGACGGTTCGGCCTGCCTCTTCGTGCTGCTTCAGCCGTTCCTCCAGCGCCGGTGAGCACTGTCCGCGCTCTTCGATCAAACGGTGGTTGCCGAGCACATAGCTCACGCCGCTGACCTCTGCTTGTGCACCGCGCCCCGCCAGCGCCGTGAAATTCTTCGCTTCGACGCCATTCGGCTTCAGTCCGGCCGCGATCGCGCGCGAGACTGGATGGTCGGAATGGCTGGCCAACACCACGGCGACGTGTTCCGCGTCCGCCGACTCCGTCTGCGAATCGACGACGGCCCAGTCCACCAGCCTCGGCTTGCCCTCGGTGATCGTGCCGGTCTTGTCCAGCGCAATCGCCTTGAGCTTGCGCGCCTCTTCAAGGTAAATACCTCCTTTGATGAGAATGCCGCGGCGGGCGGCTGCCGCGAGCCCACTGACAATAGTCACCGGTGTCGAGATCACCAACGCACACGGACAGGCAATGACCAGCAGCACGAGCGCCTTGTAGATGGCCTGCATCCAGGTCCAGTCCAGCAGCCATGGTCCGAGCAACGCGACCGCCAGCGCGAGCACGAAGATGGCTGGCGTATAGACAGCCGCGAACCGGTCGACGAAGCCCTGCGTAGGCGCGCGCGTCGATTGCGCTACTTCGACAGCGTGGATGATGCGCGCAAGCGTTGATTCCGATGCGAGGGCCGTGACTTCGAACTCGAAAGTGCCCGACTCGTTGATCGTGCCTGCAAAGACGGTATCGCCAGCCGTCTTGTCGACAGGAATACTCTCGCCGGTGACAGGGGCCTGGTTAATGCTCGTCTGACCGGAGCGCACCACACCATCCATTGGCACGCGCTCACCGGGTTTCACGCGCAGCACTGCACTGACGGCGATCTCGGCCACCGGCAGGGTAGTCCAACTGCCATCGACTTGCCTCACCGATGCCTGCTCAGGCGCCATCTCCAACAGGCCCTTGATCGCATTGCGCGCGCGATCGACTGCCCGCGCCTCGATCGCCTCAGCGATGGCATACAGCGCCATCACCATCGCAGCCTCGGGCCACTGGCCGATCGCAAACGCGCCTGTCACCGCGACAGTCATCAGCGCATTGATGTTCAGGCGACCATGCCGCAGGGCCGTCAGTCCCTTCTTGTAGACATCAAAGCCGGCTAGCCAGATCGCTACCGCCGCCACGGCGAGGCCAGCGGCGCGCCAGATTGCGGTCTCCGGTGCGAAATACCCGATCAACTCGGCAGCGATGGCCATGATCAGCGCGGCAGCCAGCTTGGGCAATTGGCCTCGGACGCCTTCGTGATCGTGGCCGCCTTCCTCCGAATGCACCTGTCCTGCGCCTGCCGCAACGACCGGCTGGGGGTCAAACCCCACCTTGCGAATGGCCTCCAGCGCTGGCGCAATGGACGGTTCGTCAGCATCGACGGTCAGCATCCGCTGGCCGAGTTGAAAGCGCAGCCCACGGATACCTGGAACTCCGTCGAGAGCTCGGCGGATTTCCGACTCTTCCGCCGCGCAATCCATCGTGGCGATACGAAAACTGCGGCCGCGCGTGGCGGTCGGAACACGGGAAATAGGTGCCGTGTCGATGGAGCAGGCGCCGCAGCAATCGTTGCTGCGAGCGTCCGCATAATCTTGGTCAGTGTGAGTGTTTTTCATGGACGATCCTTTAACCTTTCCCATATTGCAAACCCTGTAGTCGGTGTAGAGTCAAGCCCATACTGCCTTGAAGACAGGCGGAAAGGGGCTGCTGATGAAGATTGGAATCTTGGCCGAAGCCACGGGAACGCCCGTTGAAACCATCCGCTTCTACGAGCGCGAAGGTCTGCTGCCGCCTCCGGCGCGTGCCGAAAACAACTACCGTATGTACTTGCCGGTCCATGTCGAGCGGCTGGCATTTGTCCGGCAGTGCCGCAACCTCGACATGACCCTCGACGAAATCCGCGCGCTGCTCGCGCTGCGGGAATCACCCGCGCAGGATTGTGGCGACATCAACACGTTGCTCGACGAACACATCGGCCACGTCGCGCAGCGCATCCGGGAACTTCGCGCGCTTGAGGCAGACCTCAAGGCGTTGCGCGCGCGCTGCATCGCACCGCATGCGGTCACCGAATGCGGCATCCTCAGTGGCCTCGACACCGCGGCTGCGGCGGGGCCGGAGCTAGCTAGGCGACGTCATGTGCATGGCGCGCACTGAGGGGTACAGCGGCGCATAGACTGTCGCCATCTGGGCCAGTCATCGCGGTTCGGCCAAGGGCTAGAGTCGGTTGCAGCACATCTGCTTGACATTGCGTTGACTTCAGGGTTTGAAATGGCACCGTCAAAACTCGACGTTGATTTTGTCAAGCCATGCCCGGCATACCGGCCTCACTGCTGCGGCTGGATGCAATGCGCGCAGCGCCTACCAGTCCCAGGGCCAGCCCTACGGAAACCAGTGTCATCATGACATCGAATGTCGCCACCCGGTGCGCGATCAACGGTTCCAGCGCGGTCTGTTGGCGCTGGAAGTGATCCACTTGGCGCGCGTACCCTTCGCAGTTTGCCGGGTCACCCAATGCCAATGGGAAGCGCAGAACTTCATCCAACGGAATGCGCCTATAGGCCAATAGCCGTGGAAAGCACCGGCGCCGACATCGATGCCAAGACCCTGCCCCGGCTGTTCAACCGCTTCTACCGCGCCGATGCTTCCAGGGCCCATCCGGATTCCGACGGCTCCGGGCTGGGTGTGCCCATCACGCGGGCCATCGCCGAGGCCCATGCCGGCCAGGTCACGGCGACCTCGGGCCAGGGGGCGAACCTGCTTCGCTCTGGTGTTTCCGCATCGCGTTGCCAAGCCCCGAAGCTGACAACAATGTCATCGGGTTGTCTGGGTTCTGTTGGGTAGGGGTTTCTACCATGAACACATCTCCTCAACGCCCGCCCAAGGCATTAGAGATGCAAGTTTCATCCAACCTCGTCAGGAGCTTTGACCATGACCCAACAACGCCTCTCCCTCTCCTCCATGATCGCCGCCGCGGCCGCAGTGGCCGCCCTGGGCCTTCCGGGGATGGCTTCGGCCGCATACGAGCACCCTGCCAACAACGAAACCGGAGTCATCGTTCACCCGGAGCACTTCAAGAGCGAGAAGACACGAGCACAGGTGATTGCAGAAACCAAGGCTGCCATGCAACAAGGCCGCCTTTCCTACGGTGAAAGTAATTACCCGATCGGCACGCCCACACCCGATGCAGGCTCTGGCAAGACGCGAGCACAGGTGATTGCGGAAACCAAGGCTGCCATGCAGCAAGGCCGCCTTTCCTACGGTGAAAGTAATTACCCGATCGGCACACCCACACCCGACGCAGGCTCTGGCAAGACGCGAGCACAGGTGATCAACGAATTGCAGAACGAATCGCCTGCCGAACGCAATGCTCGCCTGCGTTTCTACTCCCGGGGTTGATGGCCCCCCAGTTGGGATTGCAGTGGACTGCGTTGAATCCATTTTATGGGATCGTTGGGGTCGGCCTGACTAGCCTCGGGACAGCCCAGGCCGCCGCCCAATTTCCCATGAAACCCCACCGCTGCGCACCGTCGCGGCGATCTGCCGCCCCAGCCGCTGTTCAATCACCGACCGCCACGGCACCAAGCTAAATCCCATGCCGTCATCGAGTACGGCGTAGCGTCCGCTGGCGAGCATGACCGAGCGCCGGTAGATGCCGGCCACACGCTGCCCGTCTGCCGTGGGGCGGTGCGCCAGGCCGGTTTCGGCGGCAATGTCCTGGGCAACCTGCGCCAGTTCCCGGTTGCGCAACGTGCCCAGCAGGTTGCGTGCCAGGATCACCCGCTGCCCCCGCCGCTCGGCCAGCCCCTGTTCGGCCAGGAAGTCGGCGCGTTGCTGCATCGCCTGCTTGGCCTCGCCGCCAAAGCCCAGGTCGCCTAGGCCCTTGCCGCCGCCGATCAGTTGCTGGTCGAGCCAGGTGGCGCCGATCACGCGGGCCTGCCGCTCGATGGGTATGTGCGATTTCAGCTCCACGGCCACGCCGCCCAGGCGCTGCGCGTCGTACTGGCGGCCACGCTCGGGCAGGTCGTCCGGCACCTTCCATAGCCCCTCGGCCACGCGCTCCACGATGCCCGCTCGGCGCAGGGCTTCCAGGCGCCGGACGTGGACCGCCACGACTTCGTGCGGGTCGCGGTCGGGCGTGGCCTGACCTTGCGCGATGGCGAGATGATGGTCGGCGCGGTACAGGCCATCGCTCGCCAGCGCGGCGATGTTGCGATCGGCTGCGCGCACGTCAGCCGATCCCTTCACTTCCACCACGGCGCCCGTCGGATAGTTCGCCAGCTCGTCACGGGCATTGAGCGCGACGTAGTGGGCTTTGCCGTCCACGCCGTCGATGACCAGATACCCCCGGTCGCGCAGTTCGTCGGCCAGCCCCTTCGCGGCCACGCGGCCGAGAATGGTTCGACCATCGTCCCCAGGCTCGAATACCGCCAGTTCGCGCGGTTCGCCGCGCATGGCCCGCTGCATGGTGCGGATGATGTCGCCGCGCTCGCCGAGAGCACGCAAGGTTTTCTCCGCGTCGGCATGGACGGCCCAGGTGCCGGGCTGCATCTCGTCGGCCAGGCCCAGGCGCTGCAAGCGTTGCAGACGACCGATCAGCAGCAGGCGCTGGCGCTGCAATCTCGGCTCATTGAAGCGTTCGACATGCACCAGGCCATCGTCACCCAGCTCGCGCTTGAGGGTCCGATCCAGGCTCGTCCACCGCTCCTGATCCACCTCGCGCGTCAAGGTCTGCTGGATCTCCAGCTCGGTGCGCGGCCCCAGCCATTCGGTCGCCAGTTCGGCGGCGCGATGACGGAAGCCATCGGCGATGTAGTCGCCGGCGATGACGAGGTCTTTGCCGGTGTCGTCGCGCCCGCGCACGATCAGGTGGGTATGCGGGTTGTCGGTGTTCCAATGATCGACCGCCACCCATTCCAGCCGCGTGCCCAGGTCGGCCTCCATGCGGCCCATGAGGTGCCTGGTATATGTGCGCAAGTCTTCCAGTTCCGCGCCATCCTCGGGCGAGAGGATGAAGCGGAAATGATGCCGGTCGTCGGCGCAGCGCTCCTTGAAGGCTTCGAGGTCGGCGGCATCGGTCTGCGGCCCGTAGGCTTGCCCCGGCTCGCCATCGCGGCCCGCGCCATCGCGCTCGATGTAGCGCAGGTGCTTGGCGAGCGACTGCGGGCTGGCCCGCTGCTGATTGACCAGCAGCGTCTTGATGGCCACGCGCCGCGACATGGGCGTGAGCTTCGCCCCCGCGAAG
>JBDHRZ010000115.1:0-7756 GCA_039807845.1 Rhodoferax sp. | reverse complement strand
CAGCGCTGCGCCGCCGCCGCGCTGGCTGGGCGCGGTGCTGACGGCCACCTCGGGTTTTACCAGTTTCATCGCCCACGCCGGCGGCCCGCCGATCGCCGCCTACGTGATCCCGCTGCGGCTCTCGCCGGTGCGCTTCGCCTCGACGATGGCGTTCTTCTTTTCCTTCCTCAACCTCTCCACGTGGATCCCGTACTACTGGCTCGGCCTGCTCGACTTGCGCAACATGGCCACCTCGCTGGTGCTGCTGCCACTGGCGCCGGTCGGGGTGTGGATCGGTGTGTGGCTGGCGCGGCGCATCGATCCGCGGCTGTTCTATCGGCTGGTGTATCTGGGCATGTTCCTGACTGGAGCCAAGCTGCTGTGGGACGCGCTGGCCTGACCGGACCTGCCCTGACGGGGCCTCACGAGGGCCACACCAGGGCCTGACAAAAAGGGCCTGGTCGGGTGTGTCGCTACCATAATGCCTGATCGCAGTTCCGGGGGCCATCCGATGCCAGTCGTTGTCGTTGCCAATCCCAAGGGCGGCGTGGGCAAGTCCACGCTCGCGACCCACATCGCCGGCTACTTTGCGTCACGCGGACATCCGGTGATGCTGGGCGACGCCGACCGGCAGCAGTCCTCGCGCCTGTGGCTGGGACTGCGGCCGGCCGCGGCGCGACCGATCCAGACCTGGGACATCAACGCCGACCTGATCGCGCGCCCACCCAGGGGGGCGACCCATGTGGTGATCGACACACCGGCCGGGCTGCATGGCTGGCGCTTCAAGGACGTGATGCGCATGGCCGACAAGGTGCTGGTGCCGGTGCAGCCCAGCGTGTTCGACATCTTTGCCACGCGCGCTTTCCTGGACGACCTGGCGGCCGAGCGGCGTGCCGACAAGGGCAAGATCGCTCTGGTGGGCATGCGCGTGGACGCACGCACCATCGCCGCCGACCAGTTGCATGCGTTCGTCGACTCGCAGCAATTGCCCGTGCTCAGCTACCTGCGCGACACGCAGCATTACGTGCACCTGGCTGCGCATGGCCTGACCCTGTTCGACGTGGCATCGGCGCGGTTCGAGCGCGACCTGGAGCAGTGGCAGCCGATCTGCCACTGGCTCGACCGGTAGCACAGCGTGCGCCAGCGTCGCTCGGCAATGATCATGAAGACCTTCGAGACACTAGCGGAACTCGACGCCCTGGTGGGACAGGAGGTTGCCGTGACCGACTGGAACACCATCACGCAGGAGCAGGTGAACCTGTTCGCGCGGGCCACCGGGGACCACCAGTGGATCCACGTGGACGTGGAGCGTGCCCGCAGCGGGCCGTTCGGCGCCCCGATCGCGCACGGGTTCCTCACCCTGTCGTTGTTGCCCACGTTCTTTGCGCAGGCGTTCGTGGTCGAACAGACGGCCATGGGTATCAACTACGGCCTGAACAAGGTGCGATTCACGACGCCGGTGCCGGTGGGCAGCCGTCTGCGTGCGCGGCTCAGCCTGGTGTCGAGCGATCCGATCGATCACGGGGGCGTGCAGCAGGTGTGGGACGTGGTGGTCGAGATGCAGGGTGCGGCCAAGCCGGTGTGTGTCGCGCAGTCGGTGGTGCGGCGCTATCCGTGAGTGCGCGGGTGGACGAGCCAACCGGTATTGCCCCTCGATGCTGCCGCCGCGCGATCCGTGAGTGCGGGGGTGGCGTTCACGGCAACGGGTCCGCGTGCGCGCCGAAGTGGTTCTGCCGCCAGGCTTCGAACACCGTGACGGCCACGGCATTGGACAGATTCAGGCTGCGTTGTCCTTCGCGCATCGGCAGGCGCAGGCACCGTTCGGCCGGGAATGCGCAGCGGATGTCCGGCGGCAGGCCGCGGCTCTCGCACCCGAACACCAGCCAGTCGCCGGGAAGCAGCGCCTGCGAGTAGACGCTGTGCGTGGCGCGCGTGCTCAGCGCGAACATGCGCGCAGGGTCGGGGGCGGCGTCGCGCAGCAGGGCGTTCCAGTTCGCGTAGCGTCGCAGCGGCGTGTATTCGTGATAGTCCAGCCCGGCGCGGCGCAGCAGCCGGTCTTCCAGCGAGAACCCGAGCGGTTCGACCAGGTGCAGGCTGCAGCCGGTATTGGCCGCGAGCCGGATCACGTTGCCGGTATTGGGCGCGATCTCGGGTTCGACCAGCACGATGTGGAACATGCGTGCATTGTCGGCGCTCAGTGTTGCGCGGGCGGATCGGCGCGTGCCAGCACCAGCCCGGTGACGTGGCTGGCGCCCGCCTGGCGCAGCGTGCGCGCGGCGCTGTACAGCGACGCGCCACTGGTCATCACGTCGTCCACCAGCACGATGCGCCGGCCTGCCAGTTCGCCCGCGCGGCGGGGCTCGACGGCAAACGCATCGCGCAGGTTGCGCAGGCGCTCGGCGCGGCCGAGCGTGCTCTGTGCGGGTGTGTCGCGGATGCGCAGCAGCAACGCCGGCTCGGCCTTGGCCGGTGCCAGCCGGCGCGCCAGCTCCCACGCCTGGTTGAAGCCGCGGCTGCGCAGGCGCTGCGCCGACAGCGGCATCGGAAGCACCAGCTGCGTGCCGTCGAGCGCCGGTTCGACCCATGGGGCATGGTGCAGCAGCGCGGCCAGCGTGTCGGCGTATTGCGGTTGGCCGTGGAACTTGAAGCGCACGATCAGGCCGGCCCACGGGTAGCCGTAGGGCACGGCGGCCACGCAGGCATCGAGCGGCGGCGGCTGGCCGATGCAGGCGCCGCAGCGCAGCGTGTGCGCGGGGATCGGCAGCGCACAGCCGCTGCAGCGCGCGCACGGCTGGGCAAAGCGCGCCACGCAGGCCTGGCACAGCGGACCGTCGGGCCAGCTGCGGCAGACCAGGCATTCGCTGGGCAGCCGCCGGGAAATGCCGTGCAGCAGGGCGCGAAACATCCGTGCACTATATGCTTCGCTCCTGCGATGTCCGTCGAACTCCCTCCCACCATTGATCCATGTGCCGCTGCGCGCTGGGCCGCGTACCCGCAGGCCGCTTCGCCCTGGTTGCACGAGGAGGTCGGGCGGCGCATGCAGCAGCGCCTGCAGTGGATTCGCCTGCAGCCCGGGGCCTGGACCGACTGGGAGCCCTTGCGTGGCGGCCTGCGCGCCCATGCCGGCGTGGCGCAGTGCTACCCGCAGGCGCGCTGCTGGCTGGTGGAGTCCAGTGAGCGGCGCCAGCGCCTGGTGCAGTCTGCCCTGCAGGCTCCCTGGTGGCGCGCAGCTCGCTGGCGCGGCACTGCGCCGCAGTGGGGCAGTCCGGGTGATGGTCAGTCCGACATGGTCTGGGCCAACATGGCCCTGCACATGGCAGCCGATCCGGGCGCGCTGCTGGCGCGCTGGCTGCAGATGCTGGCGCCCGATGGGTTCCTGATGTTCTCCTGCCTGGGGCCGGATACGCTGCTGCAACTGCGCAGCGTCTACGCCGCAATGGGCTGGCCCGAGCCTGCGCACCGCTTCACCGACATGCACGACTGGGGGGACATGCTGCTGGCCGGCGGCTATGCGGAGCCGGTGATGGACATGGAGCGCATCACGCTGACGTATGCTTCGCCCGAGCGGCTGCTGGGGGAACTGCGGGAACTCGGGCGCAACCTGCATCCGGAGCGCTTCCCCGGCTTGCGCGGGCGCGGCTGGAAGAGCCGCTTGCTGCAGGCCCTGGCCGGCCTGGGCGGCGAGGCGTCCGGTGACGGATCGATCGCGCTGACCTTCGAGGTCATCTACGGCCATGCCCTCAAGCCGCAGCCGCGCTTGTCGGTTCAGCCGCAGGTTCAACTGTCGTTGCAGGAGATGCGGCGCATGCTCCAGCAAGGCCGGCGCACCCCGACGCAGTCAGGTTGACGTCCGGTCGTCACGGGCGCCGGTAGTGCGAGACACCGCATCGACGCCAGACGCGCCAAGCTAGCACGCGGCATGGCCTGACCCATTGACTACAATCAACCAAGTGAAATCCGGGTGTTTCGGCCGGGTTACACTGTCGCCCGCGCACAGGGCGTGACATAGGAGTGGCGGGCGCGTGATGAATCCGGCTTTTCGCTTCGCGACGGTGCAGGGGCAGAACTGGCAATGGTTCCTGCGCCGCAACTGCTCGGTCACGCCGCGTCAGCTGGCGCTGCTCTATCTGTCCTTGTGCGTGTTCTCGCTGACCATCGGCGGGCTGCTCTGGTTCAATGGCGCGACGCTGGTGTTGCCGTTTGCGTGGGTCGAACTGGGCCTGGTCGGGCTGGCGTTCCTGGTGTATGCGCGCCATGCCAGCGATGGCGAGACGATTTGCCTGGCGGGCGAGCGGCTGGTGATCGAGCAGGAGGACGGCGGAAAGACGCGTCGCTGCGAGTTCCGCCGGCAATGGGTGAGGGTGGAGCCTGGCAGGGCCGACAACTCGTTGATCGCGTTGTCGGGCCAGGGCAGGACAGTGCATGTCGGGCGTTTCGTGCGGCCCGAGTTGCGGCCGGCGCTGGCGCGCGAGCTCCGGATGGCGTTGCGTGGGGTGTGATGGCCATGCATCCTGGTGGTGTGTGCCGGTGCGAATGTGAGGCAAAGACGTGAACATGAAAAAGAGCATTGCGGGCAAGTTCGGTTCCCTGGCGCTGGGGGTGAGTGGCTGGCTGGCGAGCGCTGCCCTGACGTTGGCGCACGCGGTGAATGACCTGCCCGGCGGCCCGGCGGTCAACCAGTTGGACATGCATCCGCCGGTGACCCGCATCGCCGAGCAGCAGTCCTGGCTGCACTGGTACGTGATGATCGTCTGCACCGTGCTCTTCCTCGCGGTGTTCGGGGTCATGATGTATTCGATCTGGAAGCACCGCAAGTCCGTCGGTCACAAGGCAGCCGTGTTCCACGAGTCGGCCACGGTGGAGATCGTCTGGACGGTGATTCCCTTCATCATCGTGATCCTGATGGCACTGCCCGCCACCAAGGTCATCGTCGCGATGAAGGACACCACGAACGCCGACCTGACCATCAAGGCCACCGGCATGCAGTGGAAGTGGGGCTACGATTACCTCAACGGCGAGGGTCAGGGCATCGGCTTCGTCTCCGCGCTCGATCGCGCGCAGCGCAACCTGTCGGACGCCGGCGGCCCGAAGGCCGACGCGCCGATCGACGACTACCTGCTCAAGGTCGACAACCCGCTGGTGGTGCCGGTGGACCGCAAGGTGCGCATCATCACCACCGCCAACGACGTGATCCACTCCTTCATGGTGCCGTCGTTCGGCGTCAAGCAAGACGCGATCCCCGGCTTCGTGCGTGACACCTGGTTCCGGGCCGAGAAGGTCGGTGACTATTACGGCCAGTGTGCCGAACTGTGCGGCAAGGAGCACGCCTACATGCCGATCCACGTCAAGGTGGTGTCGGCGCAGGACTATTCCAGCTGGGTCGACGCGCAGCTCAAGCAGATCGCCGCCAGGGCCGACGATCCGGCGCGTGTCTGGACGCTCGACGAGATCGTGGCGCGTGGCGAGAAGGTCTACGCCGCCAACTGCCAGGCCTGCCACCAGGCCAACGGCAAGGGCTCGGGCGCCATCAAGCCGCTGGACGGCGCGGCCGTGGTACGCGACGCCGACAAGACCAAGCAGATCGCGGTGGTGCTCAATGGCCAGAACAACGGCGCGATGCCGTCGTGGAAGCAACTCAGCGACACCGACATCGCCGCGGTCATCAGCTACACCAAGAACCACTGGTCGAACAAGACCGGGGAGATCGTGCAGCCGGCCGACGTGAAGAGCGCGCGCAAGTGACGCCCGCGCGGATGCGCAACGGCAGCGCAGCAGATCGAGATTTGACCAAGAGGACACCAGCATGAGCGCAGTATTGGGAAGCCACGGCCACGCGCACGACGACCACCACGACCACCACGCCCCGAGCGGCTGGCGGCGCTGGGTCTATGCGACCAACCACAAGGACATCGGTACCCTGTACCTGCTGTTTGCGTTCACCAATCTGATGATCGGCGGCGTGCTGGCGCTGCTGATCCGCAGCGAGTTGTTCCAGCCCGGCCTGCAGCTGATGAACCCCGAGTTGTTCAACCAACTCACCACCATGCACGGCCTGATCATGGTGTTCGGCGCGATCATGCCGGGCTTCGTCGGGTTCGCGAACTGGATGATCCCGCTGCAGATCGGCGCCTCCGACATGGCGTTCGCGCGCATGAACAACTTCAGCTTCTGGCTGCTGATTCCGGCCGCCATCATGCTGGTCGGCTCGTTCTTCATGCCGGGCGGGGCGCCGGCCGCGGGCTGGACGCTCTACGCGCCGCTGACGCTGCAGATGGGCCCGAGCATGGACATCTCGATCTTCGCGGTGCACCTGCTGGGCGCGAGTTCGATCATGGGTGCGATCAACATCATCGTGACGGTGCTCAACATGCGCGCCCCGGGCATGACGCTGATGAAGATGCCGATGTTCGCCTGGACCTGGCTGATCACCGCCTACTTGCTGATCGCCGTCATGCCGGTGCTCGCGGGTGCGATCACGATGACGCTGACCGACCGGCACTTCGGCACCAGCTTCTTCAACCCCGGCGGCGGTGGCGATCCGGTCATGTACCAGCACATCTTCTGGTTCTTCGGCCACCCCGAGGTGTACATCATGATCCTGCCGGCGTTCGGCATCATCAGCCAGGTGGTGCCGGCGTTCTCGCGCAAGCGCCTGTTCGGCTACACCTCGATGGTGTATGCCACCGCCAGCATCGCGATCCTGAGCTGCGTCGTGTGGGCGCACCACATGTTCACGGTGGGCATGCCCGTCACCGGGCAGTTGTTCTTCATGTACGCGACCATGCTCATCGCCGTGCCCACCGGCGTGAAGATCTTCAACTGGGTCGCCACCATGTGGCGCGGTTCGATGAGCTTCGAGACGCCGATGTTGTTCGCGGTCGGCTTCATCTTCGTCTTCATGATCGGCGGCTTCACCGGGGTGATCGTGGCGGTGGCGCCGGTCGACATCCAGCTGCAGGACACGTACTACGTGGTCGCGCATTTCCACTACGTGCTGGTGGCCGGCGCGCTGTTCGCGATGTTCTCCGGCTTCTATTACTGGGTCCCCAAGTGGACCGGCGTGATGTACAACGAAACGCGCGGCAAGATCCATTTCTGGTGGTCGGTCATCTCGTTCAACGTTGCATTCTTCCCGATGCACTTCCTCGGGCTGGCCGGCATGCCGCGCCGCTATGCCGACTACCCGATGCAGTTTGCCGACTTCAACGCGGTGGCCACCATCGGCGCGTTCGGATTCGGTCTGGCGCAGTTGTATTTCTTCCTGGCCGTGGTCCTGCCCTGCCTGCGGGGCCAGGGCGAGAAGGCGCCGCAGAAGCCCTGGGAAGCCGCCGAAGGCCTGGAGTGGGAGGTTCCGTCGCCCGCACCATTCCACACCTTCGAGACCCCGCCCAGGCTCGACGCGACCGCAACCCGCGTGATCGGCTGATCGACCCGGACCTCGGCTGGCTGGCGGCATGAGCCCGGAACAGAAAAAGGCGAACCTGCGACTGGCGCTGATCCTGGCGTCGGTGGCCTTGGCGTTCATGGTCGGCATCTTCGTCAAGATCGCCTGGTTCAAGGCCTGAGTCGTGCGATCGCGCCTGCAGAACCTGACCATGGCCCGCAAGCTGCTGGTCGTGACGGTCGTGATGGCCGCGTTCGGCTACGCACTGGTGCTGCTGTACAAGGCCATCTGCGAGGTGACCGGTATCAACGTCCTCTCTGTGGTCGAGCGAAGCCTGCCCGGGGCGCCGACGAAGGCTCCGACCAACACCCAGGTGGACACCAGCCGCACCAT
>JBDHRZ010000114.1:0-7933 GCA_039807845.1 Rhodoferax sp. | reverse complement strand
AGGCGCAGGCAGCCACCGGCAGGAGCCAGTGCAGATGCCTGCGCGAAGCCTGCTGCAGCGCGATGGCGATCAGCGCGGCCAGTGGCGGCAGCGCGGGCATCACATACCCGACGAGCTTGGAACTCGGCCAAGAAAAGAAGCCGACGATCGCCACCGTCCACCACACATACAGGCCGACCCGCGCGTCCGGCGCAGACCACGCGGTGCGCAGCACCCTGGGCAGGTACAGCGCCCAGGGCAGCATCGACAGCGGCAGGACGACGAGGAAGAACCAGCCCGGCTGCACGTTGTTGAAGGACGCCTGCATGAACCGCCGTACGTGCTGCTCCATGAAGAAATAGTCGAAGAAACCCGGGAAGCGCAACTGCATCGCGACGAACCAGGGCGCGGCCACGCCAAGGTAGACGATCCACGCAACCGGATGCAGCAGACCCAGACACTGACGCCAGCGGCCCTGCAACAACAGCCACGGGCCAATGACCAGCGCCGGCAGGACGACGCCGATCAGCCCCTTGGTCAAGGTCGCGAGCGCGCAGGCCAGCGCGGCGCCGGCCAGCCAGCGCCGGTCGACCGCAGGCGAGCGCTCGACGGCACGCGCCAGTGCCCAGACCGCGGCGCAGACCAGTCCGGCCACCAGCATGTCGTGGTTCGCATACTGGGCGCCGACGAAAAAGAACGGGCTCGTCGCCAGCACGCCCAATGCGATGCGCGCGACCGCCGGCCCGTGCCAGCGGAGCAGCGCCAGGTAGAGCGTCGCGCCCATGATCCAGGCCCCCACGATCGAGCCAGTGCGCGCCGCGAACGGGCCAATGCCGACCAGTTGCATCGCCGCCGCACCGATCCAGTAGAACAACGGCGGCTTGTGAAAGAAAGGCAGGCCGTCGAGCCGTGGCAGCAAATCGTGCTGCTGCAGCATCCCCAGCGCCACACCGGCGTAGCGCCCTTCGTCGGGCAGCAGCAACGGCCGCCAACTGGCGGTGGCAAGCAGCCACAGGCCGAGCAGCACCAGTGCAAAAGATGTACCGCTGCAGCAACGCGCCACCTTGGTCCACGCATCGGCGCGCACAGGCAACGCGGTCGACGCGGCCACGTGGCCGCGCCCGGCGGCAATGCCAGAACTGCGCAGTTGCGCGGTCAGCGGGCCTTCGATGCCCATGGATGAATCGTGTTGCGACAGCATGCAGGGAGAGCGCACCAGCCTAGGCGCCCAGACTTAGCGCTCCATTAGGCGCCATGCCACCCGTGGCAGCCCGTGCAGGCGAACCACCGGCAAACCCTGGCCGGCATGGTCGGAGCGCGATGGACGTCGACGCACCCGGGGTCGGGGGCGCCGGCGCAGCGAATGGTGCCCTAGCGCTTGATCGCCAGCAGCAACACGCCGGCCGCGACCAGTCCGATGCCGGCCCACTCCCGCAAGGCAGGCCGTTCCCCGAGGAAGGCGAAGGCGAACACCGCCACCAGCACCAGGCTGAACTTGTCCACCGGCGCGACCTTGGAGGCGTCGCCGACCTGTAACGCGCGAAAGTAGCAGACCCACGAGGCACCGGTGGCAAGGCCGGACAGGCCCAGGAAGATCCAGGTTCTCGAGGGCAGGTTGAACGGATTGCTCCACTTGCCGGTCAGCCACACGAAAACGGACAGCACGACGATGATGATGGCAGTGCGCACCAGCGTCGCCAGATCGGAATCGACGCCATGGATGCCGACCTTGGCGAAAATGGCCGTCAAGGCGGCGAACACGGCAGAAAGAAGCGCCCAATGAAACCAATTGCCGGTCGCGTTCATGGTGGATGCCCTGCGTGGTTCTGCTGCAGTATTTCGCACTGGTCATGCATCGCCGCCACGCGATGCGCCCACGCGCATTGTCACCTGCCCACGGACCGCCGCTCACCCCTGCCCCCCACCCGGCTAAGGCCAGTCTAAGCAAGGACTTGCAGAATGGCCGGCGCCTGTGGTCAGCCCGCCTCGGGCCAAGGATGCGCCCGCATGCAGAACGTTCGAGCCCAATGGTGAAGTTGCCCCAGACCCGGTTGCGCCGGACCATGCGTCGCCTCGGCCCAGGCCTGATCACCGGCGCGGCCGACGACGACCCGAGCGGCATCGCCACCTATTCGCAGGCAGGCGCACAGTTCGGCTTCTCGATGCTGTGGACCGTCGTGTTCACGCTGCCGCTGATGGTCGCGATCCAGATCGTCAGCGCGCGCATCGGCTTCGTGACGCGCCGCGGCCTTGCCGCCAACATCGGGCGCAGTTTCCCGCGACCGGTCCTGCTCGCCATCGTCGGCATGCTGGTGCTCGCCAATGTCCTGAACCTGTCGGCGGACATCGCCGCCATGGCCGAAGCGCTGCGCCTGCTCGTGGGCGGCTCGGCACACATCTACGCCGTGACCTTCGGCCTGCTGTGCCTGGTGCAGCAGGTGTTCCTGCCCTACCGGACCTATGTACGCTGGCTCAAGTGGTTGACCTTGGCGCTGCTTGCCTACGTGGCGGTGGCTTTCCTGCTCAGGCTCGACTGGCTGCAGGTCCTCGCGCAACTGGTGCATCCACGCTTTCCCGACCAGATCCAGGGCCGCGACATCCTGCTGATGGTGGTGGCGGTGTTCGGCACCACCATCAGCCCATACCTGTTCTTCTGGCAGGCGTCCCAGGAAGTGGAAGACGCAACCGGCACCGCGGTCCATTCGCCGCGCGCGGTGCGCTACCACCTGCGGCGCATCAAGTTCGACACCTGGTCGGGCATGTTCTTCTCCAACTTGGTCGCCTTCTTCATCATCCTGAGTACCGGTGCCACGCTGCACGTGGCCGGCATCACGGACATCCAGACCTCGGCACAGGCCGCGCAGGCACTACGACCGCTGGCGGGCGACCTGACCTTCCTGCTGTTCGGCCTGGGCATCATCGGCACCGGCATGCTGGCGGTGCCGGTGCTCGCTGGGTCGGCCGGCTATGCGGTGGCCGAAGCGTTCGGCTGGCCGGGCAGCCTGAGCGCACGGCTGGACAAGGGAGAAGGGCGTGGCTTCTACGGCGTGATTGCCAGCGCCACGATCGGCGGCGTGGTTCTGTGCTTCACGCCGATCGATCCGATGAAGGCACTGTTCTGGTCGGCCGTGCTCAACGGCGTGATTGCGGTGCCGATCATGGTGGTGATGATGCTGATCGCCTCCAACCCGCTCATCATGAGCGCCAACGTGATCGGTCGGCGCCTGCGCGTGCTGGGCTGGCTCGCCACCGCAGCCATGACGGCCACGGTCGGCGCGATGCTGCTGTCGACCTGAACAACCCGGCCACGCGCGTACCCGGGATTGTCCCAACTACCGGATACGTATGACGAACGTTACACTTGACTGGCCAACCATCAACCCGGTTCACCTGTCAAGGAGTCAAACCCATGGATCGTCGTTCCCTGATCAAGCATGCCGGCATCGCCGGCGTACTGGCTGCCGGCGCTGCGCCAGCGGTGCACGCACAAGCGGCAGTGCGCTGGCGCCTGGCCACGAGCTTCCCGAAGGCGCTCGATACGTTGCACGGATGTGCGGTGAAGTTCTCCGAAACCGTCAAGGCGCTCTCGGGCGGCAAGTTCGAGGTCTCGGTACACGCCGCCGGCGAACTGATCCCGGCGTTCGGCATCGTGGATGCGCTCAACGACGACTCGCTCGAGATGGGCGAGACCGCCTCCTACTACTACACCGGCAAGGACGCGGCGTTCGCCTTCGGCTGCGCGGTACCGTTCGGCCTGACCGCCCAGCAGAACCAGGCATGGAAGCTGCACGGCAACGGCCACAAGCTGATGGACGAGTTGTACGGCCGCTACAACTTCTTCTCCCTGAGCGCGCTCAACACCGGCACGCAGATGGGCGGCTGGTACCGCAAGGAAATGAAATCGGTGGCCGACTTCAAGGGCCTGAAGATGCGCCTGGGCGGCGGCGTGTTCGGCGAATCCATGGCCAAGCTTGGCGTCGTCGCGCAGAACATGCCCGGCGGCGAGGTCTACCAGGCCCTCGAGAAAGGCACGCTGGACGCAGCGGAGTTCGTCGGCCCCTACGACGACGAAAAGCTCGGCTACAACAAGGTCGCCAAGTATTACTACTATGGCGCGTGGTGGGAGGGTGGCGCGGACCTGGAGTTCTTCATCAACAAGAAGGCGTTCGACAAGTTGTCCGCT
Organism: Rhodoferax sp.; assembly: GCA_039807845.1. Classification (GTDB taxonomy): domain Bacteria; phylum Pseudomonadota; class Gammaproteobacteria; order Burkholderiales; family Burkholderiaceae_C; genus CAISIP01. Next base: position 3,771 of record JBDHRZ010000114.1, on the reverse strand, counting down.
GACAATCAGGCGATCGTGCGCGCCGCCGCCGACGTGGCGTACAACGACGGCACGTCCAAGTACATGTATCTGAACCCCAGCTCGCTCAAGCGCCTGGTGGCCAGCGGCACGCAGCTCAAGCGGTTCGACAAGAGCATCGTGCAGGCCGGCTTCAAGGCCGCGCAGGAGGTCTACGCGGAGCACAGTGCGAAGGATGCGTTCTTCAAGAAGGTGTTCGAGGACATGCGCGCATTCCAGCGCGACCAGATCCTGTGGAACCGCATCTCCGAACTGGTGTTCACGTCGGACATGGCGTCACTGAAAATCTGAAGCACCTGCGGGCCCGCCCTGCAGCAGAAACCGCAGCCCGAAGCTGCGGTTTTTGTTGGATATCCGAAACCTGCCTGCGCAGACTTGCTGCCGCCTGCGCCAGGCCTACTTCTTCTTGAGCGACTCCTGGATCGCCTTCATGGGGTCGTCTGCCTCCCCATCGACCGCACCACTGTCGCTGCCTTCGACACCGGGAAGCCCGCTGCCGGCACTCGTCGCGGCAGCCGGGTCTTTGCTGCCGGCTGGCGATGAACGGTCCGACTCCGGCGCCGTCGCCTGGCCGCTCGGATCCTTCTCGCTCTGGTTGAGCTCGCGCACCATCTGCTCACCGACCGCCTTCATGTCGACCTGCACTGCCTTGTCCAGGCTTCCGGTCACCAGCCCAGGGAAGGCGATCAGGACCCCGACCATGGTCAGTTGCAGCAGCAGAAACGGAATGGCACCCTTGTAGATCTGCATGGTCGTCACCGGCGCCATGGTCTTGCCGGTGACGTGGTCGACGTACGGCTTCTCGGGTGCGACCGAACGCAGGTAGAACAGCGCGAAGCCGAACGGCGGATGCATGAACGAAGTCTGCATGTTCACCGCCAGCAGCACGCCGAACCAGATCAGGTCGATGCCCATCTTCTCGGCGATCGGCGCGAGCACCGGAACGACGATGAAGGAGAGTTCGAAGAAGTCCAGGAAGAACGCCAGCACGAACACCAGCACGTTCACGAAGATCAGGAACCCCAGGTGCCCGCCGGGCAACTGCCTGAGCAGGTGCTCGACCCACACCGGACCGTCCGCCGCCTGGAACACCATGCTGAACACGGTGGCGCCGATCAGGATGAACATCACGAAGGAGGACAGCTTGGTCGTGGTGTCGAGCGCCTGGCGCAGCAGGCTCCAGTTCAGGCGCTTGCGCAGCGTCGCCATGATGAGCGCGCCCATCGCGCCCATCGCGCCACCTTCGGTCGGCGTCGCCACGCCGAGGAAGATCGTCCCGAGCACCAGGAAGATCAGCAACAGCGGCGGGATCAGCACGAACGTGACGCGCTCGGCAAGCCTGGACAGCAGGCCCAGATGCGCGACCCGGTTGATGACGGCCACCAGCCAGCCGACGAAGCTCCCGCCGCACATGGCGACTACGATCTTCTCGTCCGTCGGGACGGATTCAACCAGTTGCCCTTGCCACCAGCCATGGATCGCAGGCATCTCGTGGCCCAGCCAGATCGCGACCGCGGCACAGAAGACGAACAGCACGGCGAGCGACAAATAACCGTGTCCGCCGTCTGGCTCGGTGAGGGTTCTCGCCTCGGGAGGCAAGGCGGGCACCATCTTCGGCTTGAAGATGGCAAGTGCAAACACCCACATGACGTACAGACCCATCAGGGTGAAGCCAGGGACGAACGCCCCCTTGTACATGTCGCCCACACTCTTGCCCATCTGGTCTGCGAGCACGATCAGCACCAGCGAGGGCGGGATGATCTGCGCCAGCGTACCGGAGGCAGCGATCACGCCGCTGGTGAGGCTGCGACTGTAGCCATAGCGCAGCATGATCGGCATCGAGATCAGGCCCATCGAAATCACCGAGGCGGCGACGACACCGGTGGTCGCGGCGAGCATCGCGCCCACCAGCACCACCGCCAGTGCCAGCCCCCCACGCAACGGACCGAACACCTGGCCGACCGAGTCGAGCAGGTCCTCGGCCATGCCGCTTCGCTCGAGGATCAGTCCCATCAGGGTAAAGAACGGCACCGCCAGCAGCGTCTCGTTGGCCATGATGCCGATCAGGCGCAGCGGCAGCACCGAGAGGATGGCTGACGGAAAGATGTCCAGGTAGACGCCAAGCAGGCCGAAGAACAGGCCGGCGGCCCCGAGGCTGAACGCCACCGGGAAACCAAGAATCAGGAACAGGATCAGGCCCGCGAACATGATCGGGGCGAAATTGGAGGCGATGAATGCCATGGGATCGGTGCTCCGATGCGCTCAACGTACCTGGGCGGGCACGGCAGCCTTGGCCGCAGCCTCGTTGCGCAACGCCTCGATCAGCGCCTGCTCGTCGGCCTTGTCATCGGGCTTGATGGTCGGATCCGGCCCGCGACCCAGCGCGAACGCGATGCACTTGATCAGTTCCGACCAGCCTTGCAGCAACAACAGCGAGAAGCCGATCGGCAGCGCCAGCCACACCGGCCAGCGGATCAGCCCGCCAGGGTTGTTCGACATCTCCCCGGTCCGGATCATCTGGATCGTCAAAGGAAAGACGTAGTACAGCACCATGATGCAGACCGGGGTGAGGAAGAAGATCAGGCCGAAGATCTCGATCGCCAGTTGCAGCTTCTTCGGCAGCCGGCTGTTGAGCACGTCGATGCGCACGTGCTCGCGCTTGAGCAGCGTGTAGCCCGCCGCGACCAGGAACGACCACGCGAACAGGTACCACTGCACTTCCAGGAAACCGTTGGAACTGTAGTTGAACACCTTGCGAATCACCGCATTCACGGCGCTGATGACGGTCGCGGCGAAGATGAACCAGATCGCGTAGCGCCCGATCCTGGCGTTGAGCCAGTCGATCGATCGTGACAACTTGAGCAGCGCCTGCATCGGTACCTCCGGGTTGAGCGAGCCGCAGGCAGCGACGGCCGCAGGTCGCAGCGCCATCGGTCTGCGCCAGGACCGCACCAGGCCGTACCGGCGCTGCTCCTGGACGAGCGGCGCGTCCATTGTATGGACGCAAGAGCCCGGGTTTTCCCTGAGCGGGTCGAGACGCGCAATCGCACGCGCCGGCCCAACGGCCCTCAAACTGCCTGTTCGCGCAGTCGCTTGCGATGGTGGCGCCACAACAGGGCGCACAACCCGCCGACCACGATCACCGCAGCCGCCAGATGCTCGTAGTGCGCCAGTTGCCCCAGGAAAACCGTGATCACGCGCCCGAATGCGAACCCCAGGCCGGCAAACAACACGGCCCAGGCCGTCGCACCGAGTGCGTTGAACACGACGAAGACACGCGGCGGCACCCCCACCGTGCCCAGCGCGATCGGCCCTGCGGTGCGCAGGCCATAGAGAAAGCGCACCATGAAGACCGCGGTGCGCCGATGCCGGTGCACGTGCGGCGTCACCACGTCGACGGCACGGCGCAGGGCCGCATAGCGCAACACCAGGCGCTCGCCACGCCAGCGGCCGAGCCAGAACCAAGATAGATCGAGCAGGAAATTGACGAGGGCGGTGAGCGCCATCACGCTCGGCAGCGGCGCATATCCCTGATGGGCCGCATACCCCGCCAGCACCACCGACGTCTCCCCTTCGAACACGCTGCCGAGCACGATGGCCGGATAGATGTGCTGCTGCAGCAGGGTGCCGATGTCCATGAAAATAAATAGCTCTTTTCGCGAAACGTATGGATCAGATCACGACCTGATAGCCAAAGCCAGTACCGACGCGGGTTCCGGGGCGGATCCAGGAGCGTGATCGAGCATACGAAAC
>JBDHRZ010000113.1:0-7933 GCA_039807845.1 Rhodoferax sp. | reverse complement strand
GGTCTACCAGCTCAACGACGAGCAGGCGCTGATCGCGACCACCGACTTCTTCATGCCGATCGTCGACGATCCGTTCGACTTCGGCCGCATCGCCGCCACCAACGCGCTGAGCGATGTCTACGCGATGGGCGGGCGGCCGATCATGGCGCTGGCGCTGGTGGGTATGCCGATCGCCGTGCTCTCCACCGCGACCATCGCGCGCGTGCTCGAGGGCGGCGCGTCGGTGTGCCGCAGCGCAGGCATTCCGATCGCCGGCGGGCACAGCATCGACTCGGTGGAGGCGATCTATGGGCTGGTTGCGCTCGGGCTGGTGCATCCGAAGCGGGTCCGGCGCAACGCCGATGCCCGGCCGGGCGATGTACTCGTGCTGGGAAAACCGCTGGGGGTGGGCGTGCTCAGCGCGGCGCTGAAGAAGGACCTGCTCGATGCTGCCGGCTATGCGCAGATGATCGCCAGCACCACGCAGCTCAACACGCCCGGCCCCGAACTGGCGGCGCTCGCGGGCGTGCACGCCATCACCGACGTCACCGGATTCGGACTGGCCGGGCACGCGCTCGAGATGGCGCGCGGCGCGCGCTGCACGGTCGAGCTGGACTGGCCGGCCGTACCCTTGCTCGGCGGCGTGCGTGCACTGGCTGCGCGCGGCGTCGTCACCGGCGCCTCGGGGCGCAACTGGGCCGGTTATGGTGGCGAGGTCGAGCTGCCGGCGGCTTTTCCGGTCGCCGAGCGCGCCCTGCTCACCGACCCGCAGACCAGCGGCGGACTGCTCGTCGCGTGCGAGCCGGCGGCGCTGGACGCGGTGCTGGGCGTGTTCGCGCGGCAGGGTTTTGCGTCCGCCGCAGTCGTGGGCCGGGTGCGCGCGGCCGAGGCGGCCGGGTTGCGCGTGCTCGGCTGAAACTGCTTGCCGCACACGCCTGGGCCGGCGCCTCTGCGGGCGACCTCCGACCAGCATGCGTGCGAGCAATGAGTGCATGCGCACCTGGCTGGCAGCCCTTGCGGGGCATCTCCGACCGGCGTCCGGGCCAGACAGGCTCCTAGAATCACACAATGCTCGATATCACTCTCCTGCGCAAAGACCTCGATGCGGCCGTCGCCCGCTTGCAGACCCGCAAGAATCCCCAGCCATTCCTGGACGTGCAGCAATTTCGCACGCTGGAGGCCGAACGCAAGACGATCCAGACCCGCACCGAGGAGTTGCAGGCGCGGCGCAACAGCCAGAGCAAGCGCATTGGCCAGTTGAAGTCACAGGGCGCCGCCGCGCAGGGGGAAGTCGACGCGGTGATGGCCGACGTGTCCTCGATCAAGGGCGAACTCGACGCCTCAGCCGCGCGGCTCGAGCAGATCCAGCATGAATTGCAGGCACTGCTGCTGGCAGTGCCCAACCTGCCGCACGAGAGTGTGCCGGTCGGCGCGGGCGAGGCGGACAACCAGGTCCTGCGCAGCTGGGGCACGCCGCGGGCGATGGATTTCCCGGTGCGCGACCACGTGGACGTGGGAGCGCCGCTCGGGCTCGACTTCGAGCTCGGCGTCAAGCTCGCCGGAGCGCGCTTCACCGTGCTCAAGGGGCCGGTTGCGCGCCTGCACCGGGCGTTGGCGCAGTTCATGCTGGACGTGCAGACCGGCGAGCACGGCTACACCGAGTGCTACACGCCGTACATCGTCAACGCCGACAGCCTGCGCGGCACCGGCCAGTTGCCCAAGTTCGAGGGCGACCTGTTCGCGGCGAAGAAGGGCGGCCAGGAAGGGGAGGAGCAAGCGGATGGCACGGCCCTGTACCTGATCCCGACCAGTGAAGTGCCGCTCACCAATTTCGTGCGCGACGTGGTGCTGCCCGAGTCGGCGCTGCCGCTGCGCCTGACCGCGCACACGCCGTGCTTTCGCTCCGAGGCCGGCAGCCACGGTCGCGACACGCGCGGCATGATCCGCCAGCACCAGTTCGACAAGGTCGAGATGGTGCAGATCGTGCACCCGCAGAACAGCTACCAGGCGCTCGAGGAGATGACGCGCCACGCGGAGCACATCCTGCAGCGCCTGGGCCTGCCGTACCGGGTGATGGCGCTGTGCACGGGGGACATGGGCCCGAGTTCCGCGCGCACGCATGACCTGGAGGTCTGGCTGCCGGCGCAGCACACCTATCGCGAGATCAGCTCGGTCTCCAACTGCGAAGCGTTCCAGGCACGCCGCCTGCAGGCGCGCTTCAAGAACGCGCAGGGCAGAAACGAGTTCGTGCACACGCTCAACGGCTCCGGCCTGGCGGTCGGCCGCGCGCTCGTGGCCGTGCTCGAGAACTACCAGAACGCCGACGGCTCGGTGACCGTGCCCGAGGCCTTGCGCCCGTACATGGGCGGTCTGGCGGCCATCGCGCGCTGAGCCGGGGCACTGTCGGGCGTACACCTGCCGATCGTGCGGCTGCGCGCGGGCTTGGGCCATCGGTCCTCGAGGCGCGGCGCTGTTGCCCGCGCGGCCATCCGCGCCGGATTTCCGCCGGTGTGACGGGCCTGGGCGTAGCGATACGTCCGGGGCGCCTGCCGCACCAGACCGGGTGAGCCACTGCGCTCACGCGCTGGTTTGGATTGCCGGCCTGGTTGCTATTTGATCAAAAATCAGATTTTTTTCTGGTCATGAAACCAATGATTCGATATATTTGATCAATTTTCATGGCAACACATGGCCACCAACAAGCTCGACATCAGCCTGCGCATTCGCGACGACATCGTCGGCGGTGCGTTGGGGTTTGGCGAGCGGCTCACCATCGACGCGCTGGCGGGTCGCTATGGCGTAAGCCACATGCCGGTGCGCGAAGCGCTGCGGGAACTGCAGGGCGAGGGCCTGGTACAGATCGAGCCGAACCGCGGCGCGCGCGTGCGCAGCATCGACAGCGGTTTCGTCGAGAACCTGTTCGAAATCCGTACCGCGCTCGAAGTGATGATGGCGCGCCGTGCCGCGAGCCGCTGCACGCAGACGGACATCGCGCAACTGCACGCGATCGAAGAGCGGCTCGAACAGCACATCGCCAGCGGCGACCACGCCAGCGTGCTGGCCGAGAACCACCGGCTTCATCAGGTGATCAACGGCTGCGCGGCGAACGTGGATGCCTTGCCGATCATCGACAAGCACTGGACGCTGCTGGCGGCGTTGTGGCGCCACTATGGCTACGGGCAGGACCGGTTCACCGGCGTGGCGAACGACCATCGCCATCTGATCGGTGCATTGGCGCTGCACGATCAGGAGGCCGCCGCGATGATCATGGGCGCGCACGCCACCAAGGCCAAGCTCGCGCTGCTGGCGCGCATCCGTGCACACGATGCACCCTATCTGGAGCCCGTGGGAAAGCGAGCCGCCTGAATGCTGGCCAACCCGATTGCACTGCACGCGGCCTCGCTGCACATGGTGCGCATCACGCACAAGACGTGCTGGACCTTTCTGCGGCTGCAGACCCGGGACGGACGCGTGGGCGAGGGCGAAGCCACCCTGCCGGGCCAGTTGGATGCGCTGGTGGCTGCTGCCGGGCAACTCGTGCCGCTCGCGTTGCGCAGCGCGACGATCGAGGCGCCGGCCGGTTTCGCGGCGCAGCACCTGAGCACCAACCTCGCACAGGCCAGCATCGTGAGTGCCCTCGACCAGGCCTTGTGGAGCCTGTACGCGCAGCAATGCGGCCAGTCGCTGGCGGGCTTGCTGGGAATGCGTCGCGCACAGGTGCCGGTGTACGCCAATATCAACCGGCGCACCGAGGCGCGTACGCCCGCGGGTTTCGCCGCGAGCGCGCACGCGGCCATGGCAGCGGGCCACGTGGCCTTCAAGCTCGCGCCCTTCGATGCCGTCGACACCACGGTGTGCGCGCAGGGGCAGGGGGTGCAGGCGATGCAGGCGGGCCTGGCCTGCGTGGCCGCGGTGCGCGAGGTCGTGGGGCCGCAGGCGCGCCTCATGGTCGACTGCCACTGGCGCTTCGACGAAGCGACCGCGCGCGAACTCAACGAGGCGGCCTCACGCCTGGGCGTGCACTGGATCGAGTGTCCGCTGCCTGAGACGACGCACAACATTGCGGCGCTGGTGCGCCTGCGTCGGCAGGCCAACGCGCTGGGCATGCAGCAGGCCGGGCTGGAGATGTGCGTCGGCTGGGAGGCCTTTCGGCCCTATTGCGAGGCCGGCGCCTACGACGTCGTGATGCCCGACCTGAAATACTGCGGCGGCGTGGCGCAACTGCAGGCGATCGATGCCGGCTGCGCGGCGCTGGGCGTGCTGGTCTCGCCGCACAATCCCAGCGGGCCGATTTGCCACGCCGCCAGCCTGCAGGCATCCGCGGTCGTGGGTGCGTTCGACATGCTCGAACTGCAGTTCGACGAGAGCGCCTTGTTCGACGCGCTGGTGTGCGCCGCGTTTGCTCCGGTGCTGTGGGGCCAGACGACACTGCCGGGCGATACCGGCCTGGGGGTAGCGCTGGACGAATCCGTCATGCGCCGGCACGCCGAGCGCGACGCATTGCACTGGAGCGCATGATGCAGTCGGAGGTGTTGCCTTTCGAGGTGGTCGCGCCGGCCGGTGGCCTGGCACCCGACACCCTCGGCGAGAGTCCCGCATGGTGCGCACGCTCGCAGGCACTGTGGTGGGTCGATATCCGTGCGCCGCAGTTGAGGCGCTGGAGCCCTGGCTCCGGTGTCTTCGATTGCTGGCCCATGCCCGAGTTGTGCGGTGCGGTGGTGCCGACCACGGGTGTGCAGGTGGCGGTCGCGCTGCGCGGCGACATCCGTCTGCTCGATCCGGCCAGCGGAACGCTCGCGCCACTGGTCACGCTCGAGACGGGGCAACCCGAGCATCGCCTGAACGAGGCCAGGTGCGACCGCCAGGGCCGCCTGTGGTGCGGCAGCATGTGGGATTTCGGCCGGCAGCCGACCGGCGCCCTGTACCGGGTCGCGCCGCAGCAGGGCTCCATGGTCGCGCGCAGGGTGCGCGCCGGCGTGACGATTCCCAACGGCATCGCCTTTGCCCCCGATGGCGGCCGCATGGTTTTCGTGGACACCGCAACCGGTTGCATCGAGGTCGCGCCCTATGACATTGAAGAAGGTATGCCCGGAGCCTGGCGCACCCTGGTCGAGGCCGGCGCAGCGCCCGGCAAGCCCGATGGCAACGCCGTCGACGCGCAGGGTTGCATCTGGAGCGCGCGCTTCGGCGCGGGCTGCATCGCGCGCTTCACGCCTCAGGGCAGGCTCGATCGCGTGATCGCCCTGCCGGTATCCCAACCCACCTCCTGCGTGTTTGGTGGTGCGGATCTGGCCACCCTGTTCGTCACCAGCGCGACCCAGCACATGTCGCCCGGGGCACGCGCGGGCGAGCCGCTCGCAGGGGCCTTGCTGGCGCTGCGCCCCGGCGTGCAGGGCCTGGCCGAGGCGCCACTGCGCCTGCCGTCGCCGGCCAACGCCTGGCAAGACATCCAGTCACCGATTCCTTCCAACCACTGATGGAGATAGCATGAAACAGCCCACCTTTGCCAATATGTCTCGCGCTTCGGCGTCACGCCGTCAACTGCTCATGGGAGGCGCCGGGGCGCTGACCCTGCTGGCGCTGGCGGGATGCGACCGCAGCGCCGTCAAGGAGGCTGCAAAGGCCAGTGACTCGGGCGGCGTCAAGACGCTCGTACTGACCCAGAGTTCGGACATCCAGACCGGCACCATGATGGCGCAGAACAACCCCAACTTCTCCGTCATGCGCACGGTGTTCAACGGCTTGACGGAGTACGACCCCAAGACCATGGAGCCCCAGCCGAGCCTGGCCAAGTCCTGGAAGATGTCGGACGACCAGAAGACGCTCACGCTCGAATTGCGTACCGACGTGGAGTATCACAACGGTGCCAGGTTCACTTCGGCCGACGTGCTGGCGGCGATCGCCTATGTCCAGAAGGACACAACGCCCAGTCAGGTCAAGCACGACGCCAAGATCGTCACGGCCAGCGCGCCCTCCGAGAGTCAGGTGGTGCTGACGCTCGCGCATCCGGTCTCCAACCTGTTCGACATGCTGGAGATGATGGTGATCCCGCAGAAGGATTCGTACGAGCAGATGCAGACCGGAGCGGCCTTCGTCGGCACCGGGCCGTTCAAGGTCGACAGCTACAAGCATGGGCAGGGCATGAGCCTGTCGGCGTTCGACAAGTACTTCAAGGGTCGCCCGAAGATCGACAAGCTGGAGATCCAGTTCGTCGCCGAGTCGTCCTCGCGCGTGGCGTCGCTCAAGACCGGCGCGGCGCAGATCTCGATGGACCTGCCGCCGCTGGACATCACCGGCCTGGTCGCGGACTCCAAGTTCGCCAACGTCATCGTGGAGACTTGGGACTCGGCAATGTACGTCGGCTCGAACGTGACGATTGCACCGCTGGACAAGAAGGAGGTACGTCAGGCGATCGCGTGGTCCGTCGACCGCGACGCGGTCGTCAGCAAGGCGCTCAGCGGCATCGGCCAGGTCACGTCGCTGCCCTGGTCCAGGAGTTAGGCGGCGTACGACGAGGCGTCGGAGAAGGCCTACAAGTACGATCCGGAAAAGGCCAGGAAGATGGTCGCCGCCGCCGGGATTGCCGGGCAGGAAGTGAAGATCCACTACCCGTCGACGCAGGCGGGATTCGCGTCGGTCGCCGAGATCGTGCAATCCGGCGTCAACGCCGCCGGCCTCAAGGCGGTGCTGGTGCCGATGCAACCGGCGGACTTCACCAAGGCATTGTTCGGCGAAGGCCTGCAGGGCCTGTTCGTGAATGGCCATGGTTTTGGCCAGATGCGTCCTGCCACTCTCCTCAAGGGTGCGTTTCCCTTCAACGCGGACAAGAATGCGTCACGCTTCGTCAACGACAAGTACAAGACGCTCGCCAACGCGATCTGGGAGACCACCGATTCGGCCAAGGCCAAGGCCCTGTACACGGAAGTCAACCAGTTGCTGCTCGATGAGCAGTTCATCTCCGACCTGGCGCGCAGCGCGCACACCTACACCATCTCCACGCGCGTCAAGGGGCTGGCGTATACCGCGCTGGCCTACCTGAACCTGGACCAGGCGGACCTGGCCTGACGCTCCATCGCACGGGCTGAGCATGCTTCGCTACGCGCTGCGCCGCATCCCCTCGGGGCTGCTCATCATGGTGGTGTCGTCGCTGCTCATCTTCGTGCTGCTGCGTGCCACCGGCGGCGATCCGGCGGCGGTGAAGGCGGGATCGGACGCGTCGCCCGCCACCGTTGCCGCCATACGGGCAGAGCTTGGCCTGGACCAGCCGCTGCCGACGCAGTACGTGCGCTGGGTGGGAAGCCTGTTCACGGGCGACCTGGGCTACTCGCTGGTGACCGGCGCCCCGCTGGCCGGCCTGATCGGCGGGGGCCTGCAGGCGACCTTCCTGCTCACGTTTGCCGCCTCGCTGCTCGCGGTGGCCATCGGCCTGGTACTGGGCATGCTGAACGCCGTCAGTTCGGGCGCCGGGCGCAACCTGCTCGATGGCCTGGCCAGCCTGATGCTGGCGGTGCCCACCTACGTGAGCGGTGTGCTGCTGATTCTGGTGCTGTCGGTCGTGCTCAACCTGCTGCCCGTGGGCGGTTACCGGCCGATGCTGGAGGATCCGCAGATTGCGGTGCAATACCTGGCCATGCCGGCCCTTTGCCTGGCGCTACCCGCCGCCAGCGTGTTGGCGCGCTTCCTGGCCACCTCGATGCTCGAGGTGATGCGCGAGGACTTCGTTCGCACCGGGATGGCCAAGGGATTGAGTCCGCTGCGGCTGCTGTTGCGTCATGTGCTGCCCAACGCGCTGCCACCCGTGTTCACCGTGCTGGGCATCCAGGTTGGTCAGATGCTCGGCGGAGCCATCGTGGTGGAGGCGATCTTCGCGTGGCCGGGCGTGGGTAGCGTGCTGGCCAACGCGACCATGACGCGCGACTACTACCTGATCCAGGATTTGCCGCGCATCGCGGTG
>JBDHRZ010000112.1:0-7943 GCA_039807845.1 Rhodoferax sp. | reverse complement strand
GAAACGCTCGGCCTGGTGGGGGAGTCGGGTTCGGGCAAGTCGGTCACCGCGATGTCGTTGCTCAACCTGGTGCGCAAGCCGGGCCGGGTCGAGGCCGGGCAGATCCTGTTTCGCGGCCGCGACATCCTCGCGCTGTCGGGCGCGGAATTGCGCGGCATCCGTGGCAATGGGCTGGCGATGGTGTTCCAGGACCCGATGTCCTCGCTCAATCCGATCATGCGCATCGGCGTGCAGATCACCGAGGCGATCCACGGCAAAGGCCGCGTCAGCGCGGCCGAGGCGCGCGAGCGCGCCGTGCGCTTGATGCAGCTGGTGGGCATCCCGGACCCGACGCTGCGGCTGGTCGACTATCCGCATCGCTTCTCCGGCGGCATGCGACAGCGCGTGATGATCGCCATGGCGCTCGCCAACGAGCCCGACGTCATCATCGCCGACGAGCCGACCACGGCGCTCGATGTGACCGTGCAGGCACAGATTCTCGAGGTGCTGGCCGACATCAACCACCAACTCGGCACGGCCATCATCCTCATCACGCACAACCTGGGCGTGGTGGCGCGTTCCTGTGACCATGTGGCGGTGATGTACGCCGGGCGCATCGTCGAGTATGCGCCCACGACCGAACTGTTCGCCGACCCGCGCCATCCATACACCCGGGCCTTGCTGGCGGCGACGCCACGCCTGCTGGCCTCGCGCGCGCAGCCACTGATGCCGATCGAAGGGCAGCCACCCAGCCTGGTCGAGATGGGTCCCGGTTGTGCCTTTGCGCCGCGCTGCGCGTTCGCGTACGCCGGCTGTAGTCAGCGCCCTCCGATCACGCAGATCGGCGGGCGCAGTTTTGCGTGCTGGAAGACCGCCGATGGCACGTCGCTGCCGAAGCGCTCGGGCAGTACCGCGCGGCCGGTCGACCGATCGAGCGCCGCGCCCGTGACCGTGCAAGAGGATGCGGCTCCTATGCTCGAAGTCCACGACTTGCAGGTGCGGTTCTTCGTGCCGTCGACGGGCCTCAACCGGTTCGCGCAGGGGCGCACCCTGCGCGCGGTCGATGGCATCAGCCTGACGCTGGGGCGTGCGCAAACCGTCGGCTTGGTGGGCGAGTCGGGCTGTGGCAAGTCCAGCCTGGGCAAGGCGCTGATGGGGATCAATCCGGTGGCGGCGGGCCGGATCGTGTTCGAGGGCAAGGACGTCACGCATCTGCGTGCTGCGCAGCGTCAATGGGTGCGTCGGCAAATGCAGATGGTGTTCCAGGACCCGATGAGTGCGCTCAACCCGCGCATGACCATCGGCGAAGCACTGGCAGAGCCACTCGTGGTCCATGGCCTGTGCAAGGACGCCGCAGCCGTGCAGGGCCGCGTGGCCGAACTCATGCAACTCGTCGGGATCGATCCGGCCAGTGCCACGCGCTACCCGCACGAATTCTCCGGTGGCCAGCGCCAGCGCATCGTGATCGCCCGCGCGCTGGCGGTGGATCCGCGGCTGCTGGTCTGCGACGAAGCGGTGGCAGCGCTGGACGTGTCGCTGCAGGCGCAGGTGGTCAACCTGCTCAAGGACTTGCAGGCGCGCCTCGGGCTGTCGATGCTCTTCATCGGCCACGACTTGGCCAGCGTGCGCCATGTGTCCGACCGCATCCTGGTGATGTACCTGGGCCAGGTGGTGGAAGAGGGGCCGGCCGAGACCCTGACGATCGAACCGCAGCACCCCTACACGGTGAGCCTGTTGTCGGCCGTGCCGGAGCCCGATCCGGCGGCCGAGGCGAGGCGCCAGCGCGTGATGCTCACGGGCGACCTGCCGAGTCCGCTCGACCCGCCATCCGGCTGCCGCTTTCGCACCCGCTGCCCGATCGGGCCGGTGTATCGCAGCGGTCGCGAGCGCTGCATCCATGAGGTTCCGGTGCTCGCTCCGGTGGCCGGTCATCCCGGCAGCAAGGCCGCATGCCACTTCGCCGGGGAACTGACGCTGGCTGACGCGGTGCCGCAGGGTATCCCGTTGGCGAGCGCGCCTGCCGAAGCCACTTCACTGCAACGGGCGGACGCCGCCGAACGGAATCTGACGCCGACGGTCGCTGTGCCGGCGTCGCCCCTGAACCGAATCACGCCATGACCCCTGAAAACGCCGCGCGCCTTGCCGAGCGCTTTTCCATGCAGGGCCGTCGCGCCCTGGTCACCGGCGGCAGCCTGTCGATCGGGCGTGCCATCGTGCTGGCTTTCGCGGAGGCCGGCGCCGAGATTGCTGTGCAATATGCGCCCGGCGCCGACGCCGCCCTCGCGGGCTCCGACGCCGCGCGCACGCTGTCGGCCGAACTGCAGACGCGCGGCGCGCGCCATGTCTTCATCGAGTCTGATTTTTTCGAGCCCGGCGCCGGCCGCCACACCGTGCTGGAGGCGCAGCGTCTGCTCGGGGCGGTCGACGTGCTCGTCCTGTGCGCGTCGGTGCAGCAGCGCGAAGCCTTCACGGAGATCAGCGCGCGCGAACTCGAGCGGCAGCGGCGCATCAATTTCGACGCCAGCGTGGAGCTGCTGCAGGCCGCCGTGCCGGGCATGCGGGCGCGTGGCTGGGGCCGCATCCTCACGATCGGGAGCGTCAACCAGACGCGTCCCGCGCCCGACCTGGCGATCTACGCGGCGTTGAAGTCCGCGCAACACAACCTGTGCATCAATCTGGCGCGGCAGCTTGCTGCGGATGGCGTCACGGTCAACAACCTGTCACCCGGCCTGGTCGCCACCGCGCGCAACGCATGGCGGCGCGTCGACGCGGCCGAATGGTCTGCGATCCAGACCGAGGCAAACCCGATGGGCCGCGCAGGTACGGCGGACGAAATCGCCCACGCCGCGCTGCTGCTGTGCTCGGAGGCGGGGAGTTTCATCACCGGGGCAGACCTACAGGCCACCGGTGGCGCCCACCTGTGACCTGACGACGCGCCTGACCGCCGACTTCATTGACCCGCCGCGTCACGCACGGCTGGTTGCTGCGCCTGCCTCGCCGGCAGCGCACCTGCGCGATGCGCCGTCGCGCCCAACCGGGCCGGAAACGCCTCGTGCCGATGCACGATCCTGTGTGCGTGCGATGTGCAGGGTCAATGCTGATCCTTGCGCAGTTTCGCTTCATCGGTGGCCACGGCCTTTTCCTGGCCCTGGATCGCCTGCTTGTCGTGGTAGACCTTCGCCGCGTCCGGCGACACCGCGGCCATGCGGCCCTCCTTGCGGTCGCGCGTCAGTCGCTGCTGGTCGGTCGTCAGCTTCGCCTGCTCGGTCTGCTGGAACTTGCGGTCTTCCTTGAGTTGGGCCGACGCGGGATGGTCGGACGCGATGTCCTTCCTGATGCCCTTCAGGTTTTGCTGGTCATGGTAGACGCGCATCGAGTCCTTCGATTGCGCGGCCATGCGGCCCTCCTGTTTGTCCTTGTGCAGTCGGGTCTCGTCCTTCGCTGCCTTCGCGTCCTCGCGCACCAGCGAGGACTGGTCCGCCTTGAGTTGTGCGCTGTCTTCCTGCGTGGCAGTCGTCGCTGCGCTTGCGGCGGCCGAGGCCAGGGCGAACACGGTGGCGGCGAAGAGGGGGGCGAAGCGGATGGTGGTACGGGTCATGATGCACTCCTTCACGAATGGTGAGTCGTCTGTCGAGCGGAACCGACCGGTTCCGTACGCAGAGGACTCTACGCAAGCGGCCACCACGGCGACAGTGCCGAACGCCACCTTCGTGCAGTGCGGAAGTCACGATCTGCGGTTGCCGCGCAGGCCGTGTGCAAGGCGCTGCGCGTGGTCTTGACCGGCCCTGCGCTGGATCGAGACCCTGTTGTCGCTCCGGATCATTGGCCATGCGGTCTTTGGTATCGCTTCGCGCTGGACAGGAACGGCTATTGACGACCGCCCGGTTGCCCGTTACGGTCGGTTCCATCAGCGGCGGGCGGCGACGCAACGCAAAGGGAGCGGTCATGACACAGCCATTGCTGGTGCGGGGGGTTCAGGGCGCAGACGTTCAACTGTTGCGGCGTGAACTGGTGCGTGAACTGGGCGCCGATGCGCAGGCGTTCGGGCAACTGGCGCAGGGCGAGTTGCTCGACGCCGACGTGGAAGCGGCGGCGCGGCGCTGGCAGGCCGGGGTCGGGTTGATCGCCGACGGCGTGATCGGGCCGCGCTGCCAGTGTGCGCTGGGCCTGCGGCAGGCGCAGCCGATGGCGGTGCCGCTCGAACTCGACGCCGTGCGGCGGTTGTTCCCGGCCACCAAGCCGGCCAACATCAACCGCTACCTGCCGTACGTCTCGGCGGCGCTGGAGAGCTGCGGCCTGCGCGACCGCGCCATGGTGTGTGCTGCGCTGGCCACCATCCGTGCCGAGAGCGAAGGCTTCCTGCCGATCTCCGAACTGCCCTCGCAGTTCAACACCCGGCCTGGCGGCGCGCCATTCGGCGCCTATGACGCGCGGCGCGACCTCGGAAACACCGTGTCGGGCGATGGGGCCCGCTTCAAGGGACGCGGTTTCGTGCAACTCACCGGGCGCGCGAACTATCGGCAGTACGGGAAGTTGCTCGGCGTCGATCTGGAAGCCAGTCCGGACCTGGCGAACGCGCCCGAGATCGCCGCGCTGCTGCTGGCCGTGTTCCTGGCGGACCGAGCGCCCGGCATGCGCAGCGCGCTGCAGGGCGGGCAGTACGCACGGGCGCGCCGACTCGTCAACGGTGGCGCGCACGGGATGGATCGGTTCAAGGAGGTGTTCCGGCTGGCGGAGCAGGTCTGGCCGGATGCATCGGTGCCGGCACCGGCGACCGCCAGGGCATCGCGGCGTGCTGGCGCGCCGGTGTCAGCCGTGCCGGCAGCAATGGCCGTGGACGCGCAGACGGCACCGGACGCCACCGCAGCCAAGACGTCGGCCAGCGGCGCCGGCGCAGTGGCAGCCGCACCGCGGCGCAGCTTGACCGCCGGCCGCGACCCGGTGGACCTGCGTGATCGCACCTACACGCCGCCGCCGCGTGGCTTGCAGGACGCGTTCCCGAGCGATGCGCAGGTGCGCCAGTTCCTGCCGGCTTACGCCGGGGCCGGGCTGATCCTGGACCAGGCGCAGGAGGGCGCCTGCACCGGCTTCGGGCTGGCCTGCGTCATCAACTACCTGCGCTGGCGTAAGGCGGAGTTCCCGTCCTCCATGGAGTCGGTGAGTCCGCGCATGCTCTACAACTTCGCGCGCCGCTACGACGAGTACGCGGGCGAGGACTACGAGGGCTCGAGCTGCCGCGGTGCGCTCAAGGGCTGGTTCAACCATGGCGTGTGCCTGGATGCCGACTGGCCCTACAGCGCCGGATCGCAGGCGCTGCCGCGCTATGGCTACGCGACGCGCGCCAGCGCCACCACGCTGGGCGTGTATTACCGGGTCGACAAGTCCTCGATCACCGACCTGCAGGCGGCGATCCAGGAGGTCGGCGCGGTCTACGTCTCGGCGTTCACGCACGATGGCTGGCACGCGTTGCCCGTGCAACCCGAGGCGCCCAGCGGCCACGCCAGCCTGCCGATGATCGCCTTCGACGGCCGGCCGTCGCAGAGCAATGGCCACGCGTTTGCGCTGGTCGGCTTCAACGAGCGCGGCTTCATCGTGCAGAACTCCTGGGGCGCGTCCTGGGGTGCGGGTGGCTTTGCCCTGCTCGGCTACGCCGACTGGCTCGTCAACGCGATGGACGCCTGGGTCGTGGCCATGGGGGTGCCGGGGGTGGTGGTCGGGCGGGTGAGCGGCGCCTCTGCGTTGCCCGCGAGCCCCGCCCGGGGTGGCCCGTGGGAGAGCCGCTGGTGGAGCCGCGACCAGGCCTACCAGCACAGCGTGGTGCTGGGCAACGACGGGCGCATGCAGCGCTACCTGACCGAGGACGAACTCAGCCGCACCCTGCTCTACCAGGTCGGAGGCCTGCCGGACCAGTGGTTCCGTGCCCAGGGCGGCCAGCAGCCGCGCCGGCTGGTGATCTATGCGCACGGCGGACTCAACAGCGAGCAGGACGCGATCGACCGTGCGCGTGCCATGGGTCGGCATTTCGCCGGCAACGGCTGCTATCCCGTGTTCCTGGTCTGGAAGACCGGCCTGCTCGAATCGCTGGGCGACATCCTGTCCGACGCGGTGCGCCGGCAGGCTCCCCTGGCCGGCGCTATTGGCGAGCGCATCACGGAAGGCACCGACCTGCTGGTGGAGAAGACGATCGGCCGCCGGCTCGCGCGCCCGATCTGGAGCGAGATGAAGGAAAACGCCGAGCTTGCGTTTGGCAGCGGTCGCGGCGGCGACCTGCTGATCACCGCGCTGCAGAAGCTCGCCGGCACCTGGGGCAACGATTTCGAACTGCATCTGGTCGGGCACTCGGCCGGCTCGATCATCCTGGGCCACATGCTCACGGCGCTGGCTGCGCGCGGCATGACCGCGCTGGTGCGCAGCATGCATCTGTTCGCGCCGGCGTGCTCGGTGCAGTTCGCGAACCGGCACTACACGCCGCACGTGGAGTTGATGCAGCGGCTCTACCTGCACATCCTGTCGGACCGCGTCGAGCGCAACGACAGCGTGGCCGTGGTCTATCGCAAGTCGCTGCTGTACCTGGTCTCGAATGCGCTGGAGATCGACCTGCGCACGCCGATCCTGGGGCTGGCAAATGCGTTCGATCCGGATTACAGGGGCTGGGACGGCACCTCCAGCACGGGCGACACGCTGCGCGCCTGGCAGCAGGCCGCGCGCGATGCCGGCCTGCAGAAGGCCGGGCGTCTCACGCGGCTCGACGCCGACACCGTCCTCACCGCCTTGCCGGACCAGCGCATCCGGGCCGCGCACGGCAGCTTCGACAACGACATCGGCACCGTGCAGGGTACGTTGGCGCATATCATTGGCCACGCACCGGAGCAGCCGGTGGACGACCTGCGCGGCTTCTGATCGCGGCCGGGCAAGGGGGGGAGATGCGGGCCCTGGCGGGGCCGGACGACGAGGAGGTGCAAGTGGCCAAGACCGATGCAGCAGACAGCCCGGTGGTGCCGGGCCGGTATTTCGTCTTCGTCGAACGCCTGGTGCAGGAGCGCTACCAGGCGCAGCTCGTCGATGCCGAGTCGGAGCAGCAGGCGCGCGAACAGGCTCTGGCCCGGTTCTTCGCCGGGCGTGTCGCCTACATGAGTTCCGTGCAGGTCGATCCTCCCACCGCGCGGGTGCGGCCGGTGCGCCAGAAGCACCTGCGCAAGGAAGCCGGGCGCGAGCCGGCGTCGGCGCAGGCCATGCGGACGTCGGCCCGGTTCGAGGGCGACGAAGGCAGCCTGCTGCAGCCCGAATGTGTATTTCCCGGCACGCGGCCTGCTCCGGTGACGCGTGGGCAGGCGCGCCTGATGTGCCAGAACTTCGAGGCCACCGGGCATTCCAACCACAGCGGCAAGGGGTCCACCCTGTGGGTGATCCTGGAGCACTGTGCCGAGGCCGACATCGCCTACAACCTGCGCGCCATGCCCGGCGTCGGCTACTACGTCGAGCGCGCCCGGTCGGTCGAGGACGCGCTGGTGCTGCGCATGTCGGTGGAGAGCAGCCACGGGCCGCTGCGCGACTGAGCCTGCGCTGAGCCTGCGCTGAGCCTGCGCCTTACATCGTCCTGGAAATCGCGGTCGGATGTGCCTGGCAGTGCCGCTGTCGGCGCGCGTGCCGGCGGTGCGACAATGCGCGGCTGCCGCGCAGCGCGTGCCTCCCTTCATGATTCAAAGCCCCCCAGAACTCTCCGTCGTCGTACCGGTGCACGACGAATCGGGCAACGTGGTTGCGCTGCTCGACGCGGTCGAGGCCGCCCTGCGCGGCGTCGTCGCCTTCGAAGCGGTATTCGTCGATGACTGCTCCGGCGACGACACCGCCGCCGTGTTGCTCGACTACGCCCGCTCCCACCCCTGGCTGGTGGTGCTGCAGCACCGCAACAATTGCGGCCAGAGCACGGCGGTGCGCAGCGGGGTGCGCGGCGCGCGTGGCGC
>JBDHRZ010000111.1:0-7952 GCA_039807845.1 Rhodoferax sp. | reverse complement strand
CGCCGGCGCAGCCTTCTTCGCTGGCGCCTTCTTGGCCGGCGCGGTCTTCTTCGCCGGCGCCTTCTTGGCCGGTGCAGCCTTCTTCGCCGGCGCCTTCTTGGCCGGTGCAGCCTTCTTCGCGGGTGCGGCCTTGGCCGCCGGTTTTTTTGCAGTTGCCATCGTTTTCTCCTTGATCAAGAAACAAAGAGCACTTCATGCAAGTTGGGAAACATGAAGCGATTCACGGCGTTGGGTTCGATCCCAGCGCCCTGAATGGGGGAACACATGCCGCCATGGCGCTCTTGGGCGTCTGCGACGGAATGTGGATGCGGTGCTGCCGTGGTGCAGCGTACTCGCGGCCCGGGAACCCGACAGGCTCCAAGCCCCAGGAAAGGGGTGCGGGCGCGTTCACGATGACGCGGCTGGATGCAAGACGAGTGCGAAACGCCTGCACGCCCACGCTGCGGGTCGCGGGCAAACGGCATTGGCAACGTGGGGTTGACTTCTTCGTCCCGGTTCGACATACGTGAATCCAATTCGCGGATTATCAAAGCCGCATCACGAATTGCAAAGCATTCGGGCGCGTCGCGATTGCGATGTGTTGTTCAATTGCATCGCGCACGCATCGTGACGCGATTGCGGGTGACGGAGGCAACACGGCCGGCACTGCTTTGTTCGGTTCGAAATACGTCTGTCCCTGGGTCGAGGCGATCGGATGAAGGGCCTGCTTGCCGCTGCAGTCCGGACCTTGCCGGGCTGGAGCAGCGCACACTATATATGGGGCTGGCGCCGGTGGCAACCCACTACCGGTAGTGTGCCGCGCATTTTTCAACGCGACGCTGACGCGCCGCGCGCAAGTGCCGGCGCGATCGCTCCATGCGCGACCTCAGGCGCACATGACCTGCACCGGGAAGCATGCCGCGGGCCAGGCCAACCGACGCTGCAGTTGCGCCCAGTCGAACCGCGCACCGGGGTCTGACTTGCGACCCGGGGCAACGTGTTCATGCCCGGCCACGTGCGCAATCGGGTAGTGCTGGGCCAGCGCCGCGCACAGCGCCGCGGTGGTCTCGTACTGCGCGCGCGCGAAGCACTCGCCTTCGAGTCCCTCGAGTTCGATCCCCACCGAATCGTCGTTGCAGTCAGCACGCCCGCGGTACCAGGAAACGCCGGCGTGCCAGGCGCGCGCATCGCAACTGACGAACTGCCACAAGGCGCCGCTGCGCTGCACGAAAAAGTGTGCCGACACGCGCAGGCCCCGGATGCCCTGGTAGTACGGATGCGCGTCCCAGTCCAGCGTATTGGTAAAGAGTTGGCGCACCGCATCGCCTCCATACCGGCCCGGCGGCAGACTGATGGAATGCAGCACCACCAGGTCGACCCGGCTGCCGGGCGGTCGCTCGCCGCAGTTGGGCGAGGCTTCGTGGCGCGCGTAGCGATACCACCCCTGGTGCCACAGTCCGCCATCACCGGCGGATGCCGGCTCAGCGATTGCCATCGGGCGGCTCCGCATCCACCGGCACGTCGATCTGCAGCCGCGCGATCCGGTAGCGGATCTGGCGCAGGCTCAGGCCCAGTCGAGCCGCCGCGGCCGTCCGGTTGAAGCCGGTCTCGTGCAGCACCTGCACCAGGATCTCGCGCTCCTGGCGATCCAGGTGACCCTGCAGGTCATCCGGAATCGCCAGCGGCGCCGGCCGCGTGTCCGATGGCACCGGCAACGCGCCAGCCTGCGTCGTCGGCGCCTCGGCCGCGAGTTGCGCCGGCCGCGTGGACTCGTCCAGCGCCTCGATCTGCAGCCCGTTGCCTTCGCTCAGCGCCACGGCACGGTGCAGCAGGTTTTCGAGTTCACGCACGTTGCCCGGCAGTGGCGCCTGGCAGATCTGCTCGAGGACCGCTGGCGCGAGCGTAGGCACGGCAACACCCGACTCGACCGCGATGCGCGCCAGCAGGCTGGAGCACAGCGCGGGCAGATCCTCGCGCCGCTCGCGCAGCGGCGCGAGCGCGATGTCGATCACGTTGAGCCGGTAGTACAGGTCCTGCCGGAACCGGCCGGCCTGCACATCGCTCACCAGGTCGCGGTGGGTGGCGCTGATGATGCGCACGTCGACCGGCTCCTCCTGGGTTGCCCCGACGCTGCGCACGCTGCGCTCCTGCACCGCACGCAGCAGCTTGGACTGCATGGCCAGCGGCAGGTCGCCGATCTCGTCGAGGAACAGACTGCCACCACGGGCGGCCTGGAAGAAGCCCTCGCGGTCATGCGTCGCGCCGGTGAACGCGCCCTTGCGCGAGCCGAAGAATTCGGCCTCCAGCAATTGCTCCGGAATCGCGCTGCAGTTGACCGCCACGAACGCCGCCGAGGCGCGGTGGCTGTTGGCGTGCAGCGCGCGCGCGACGAGTTCCTTGCCGGTGCCCGACTCTCCGGTGATCAGCACCGGCGCCATGGAGCGCGCAACCCGGGCGATGCGGTCCTTGACCTGGCGCATCGTGGCGGACTCGCCGACCAGCCGCTGCAGCGCCGCCTCTCCGATGGCGGGCGCGGAGTCGGTCCTGCGCCGGTTGTGCTCCGGATTGGGTAGGGTGCCGGCGTTGCGCCGGCGCCCGACGAAGGCGGCGTTGCGCGCCCCGATCACGGCCGAGGCGATGACCGAACGCAGTTGCTGGAGGTCGACCGGCTTGGTCAGGTAGTCGAAGGCGCCCGCCTTGAGCGATTCGACCGCGTTCTCGGCCGACCCGAAGGCGGTGATGACGACGCAGCGCTCGCTGCGATGGCGCTCGCGCAGTTCGTGCAGCAACTCGATGCCGCGCCCATCGGGCAGCCGCATGTCGGTAATGACGACGTCGAAGCGCTGCTGGGCAAGCTTCTCGCGCGCCTGCGCCAGATCGGCCACGCCCAGCACCGCATGGCCCTCGCGCAGCAGGGCCAGTTCGTACAAGGTGCGCAAGTCCGGCTCGTCATCGACGACGAGCACGTGCACATCCTGCATGGCCGGGCGCTGGATCATTCAGCCCTGCATTCTGTCAGACGCAGGCAGTGCGAAGCGGATCCGGAATTCCTTGCCCTCGGCGAGCACGCCGCCGACCGGGCGGCGCGTGCGCGCGAACCCGATCGCGGCCCCGTGGCCGGTGCACAGCTCGCGGCAGATGTACAGGCCCAGCCCGGTGGAGCGGCTCTCGGAGGAGAAGAACGGCTCGAACAGATGGCGCTCGACCGACGGATCCAGCGCTTGCCCGTCACTCCAGACCTGCAACGCCTGCTGGCCGCCCGGCTCGCGCTGCGTGACGACCTGGATCGAATCCGGGGCACTCCCTGCGTAGCGGCGCGCGTTGTCCAGCAGGTTCAGCAGCACGCGGCGCAGGTGGTCCGGATCGAACAGGACTTCGCTGGCGCCGGTGCGCAATTCGGTGTGCACGCGGTTTTCCCCGGGCCGGTGCTGGACCCAGTCCTGGCAGACCAGCGCCACGGCGTTGTCGAGCCGGGTGCGCACGCCCGCCAGCGCCTCCGGGCGCAGGCGGGAGATGTCGAGTACGTCGTCGACGATGCGCTCGAGCCGCCCGGCGTTCTGGTGCACCATCCGGATCAGTGCCTTGAGTCTCGGGTCCGCCACCTCCTCGTCGAGCAGGGCGTTGGCCTGCACGATCGCCGCCAGCGGGTTGCGGATCTCGTGCGCCACCGCGGTCGACATGCGCCCCATGCTGACGAGCTTTTCGCTGCGCATGCGGGCTTCGACTTCGCGCTGGTCCTGCATGAACATCACGCACAGGCGCTCCGAGGCGTCGTCGTCGGCACTGGCCATGCGGGTGCGCACATGGGTGTACTGTGACCCGATGCCGGGCAGCGTGAGCACGATGCTCGCGCCCAGCGCCTGGTTCCCCGCGAAGCTGCGCTGATTGAGTCCGGCCAGTTCCTGCCAGCACGCCTCCTGCCGCAGGGAAAACGACTCGGCCAGGTCGGCACCCGATCGCCCCAGCAAGCGGCTGGCCGCCGGATTGGCCGCCAGCACCATGTCCTGCGCATCGACCACCAGGATGCCGTCGGTCATCGATTCGATCACCAGTGTATTGACCTGGCGCTGCACGCGCGCCAGCAACTGGCTGCGCAACGACCGCTGTTCCTCGCTGGCCAGCCTGGCCGCCATCTGGCTGGCCAGGAACGCAATCACGAAATAGCCCGCGCCGGTGAGCGCCGCCTGCGCGATCGTCATGGCGGCATCCGCATCGGCGCGCAGCCGGGTCAGGCTGGTCAGCCCGGCCTGGGCCAGCAGCAGCAGGGTGGCCGCGGCCGCGGTCGCCAGGGCCGGCAGCAGCGAACCGAGCACCGCGGCCAGCAGCACCGGCAGCGCCAGCAACGGGGAGTAGTTGATGCCGGACTGGCCGTGCACGTACTGCAGCAGGGCAAACGTGACCACGTCCACGCCCACGATCGCAATCCAACGCGGATCGCGCGTGGCACCGAGCCGGCGCGCCTTGCCGCCGATGCGTGTCGCCAGCGTCGCGGCCAGGTAGGCGGCACAGACCACGATCAGCGCCGGATGCGCCGCCTGGCCCAGCGCATACAAGGTGGACTGCAGGCCCAGCAGCACCAGGCCGAGCGTCACGCGCGCCGTCATGAAGCCGCGCCACAATCGGGCGAACTCGTCCGGGCCGTCCGCCGCCAGCAGCTGGCCATGCGGGCCCAACCGCAAGTCCAGCCAGGGCTGCTGCGCTGCGCCGGCCACCGCGAACCTCAGGGCCGGTGAAGACGCGAACCGGACCCCGGATTCATGGCGTCACAGGCTCCTGGCCTCGGCCTGGTCCCGATGCTGCGGGCAGCAATACACGCCCGTGCGCCCGCGCACCAGGTCGTCGCTCGGGCAGTGCACGCCGCACAGATCGCAGCCGATCATCTCGACCGCGTCGGGAGCACGGCCGCGCGCTCCGGCGGCCGGGCGCGCGCGTGCCTCGAAACGCTCCTGCTGCCGGTTCGACCGCCAGACCCAGACGCCAACCATCACGACGAGCAACACCAGCAGGTATTTCATGACAGGCGCCTCATGACACACGCCCGAGCACGACTTCGGAGACGAAGCGCGAGCCGACATAGGCCAGGAACAGCAGTCCGGCGCCGGCATACAGCACCCGCGCGGCGCGCCGGCCGCGCCAGCCGTAGCGCATGCGCCCCAGCAGCAAGGTGGCGAAGGTCAACCAGGACAACACCGAGAAGACGCTCTTGTGATCGAAGCGCCAGCCCCGGCCCGGCCCGTACAGGGCTTCGCCGAACAGCACGCCGACCAGCAAGGTAGCCGTCAGCAGGACGAAGCCGGCACCGACGAAGCGAAATGTCAGGCGTTCGAGCGTGAGCAGCGGCACGCTGCCCTCGCCCTCCGCAGCCAGGCGCATGCGCGCTTCTGCGCGGCCTGCCAGCCAGGCGTGCACCACGGCAGCGGCGAACAGGCCATAGCAGCCGATGCCCAGCGCGAGGTGCAGCGGCAGCCAGACCGAGGCCTGCGGATGCAGTGCAGCACCGGGAAAGGCCAGCGGCAGCAACACCGACACCGCAGCGAGCAGGCACATCGCGCGGCGGATGTGCATCTGCGGATAGAACTGCGCCTCGATCGCGTAGACGGCGCCGACCAACCAGGCGGTCATCGACAGCGCGGCCGCGAAACCGAAGCGCGGCGCGCCGTCGAGCAGGCCCTGCGCCAGCACCACGGCATGCAGCAGCCACCCCAGCAACA
Source organism: Rhodoferax sp. (assembly GCA_039807845.1). Classification (GTDB taxonomy): domain Bacteria; phylum Pseudomonadota; class Gammaproteobacteria; order Burkholderiales; family Burkholderiaceae_C; genus CAISIP01. The sequence continues at coordinate 2,262 of JBDHRZ010000111.1, read as the reverse complement.
TCACGCGACGCGCGGCCTTCCTTTGCAGCCGCGCGAGCAGCGCCGGCAACAGGTAGACGGCGGCAACGACCCAGGCGAGGACCTGGGCCCATTGAACGCCGCTGGCTAGAATCATGAGCACAGTTTAGCCTCTTGCCCGCTGCAGACCCACCCCGCCATGGCCTCCTCGCTGTCCGAAAAACTCTCACGCCTGGTAAAGGAAATGCGCGGCCAGGCGCGCATCACCGAGTCCAACGTGAGCGACATGCTGCGCGAGGTGCGGCTCGCCCTGCTCGAAGCCGACGTGGCGCTGCCGGTGGTGCGCGACTTCATTGCGCGGGTGAAGGAAAAGGCGCTCGGCCAGGAGGTGCTGGGGTCACTCTCGCCCGGCCAGGCGCTGGTGGGCATCGTGAACCGGGAGCTCGCCGCCACCATGGGCGAGGGCGTGAGCGACATCAACCTGGCGGCCCAGCCGCCGGCGGTGATCCTGATGGCTGGCCTGCAGGGCTCGGGCAAGACCACCAGCACCGCCAAACTGGCGCGCCACCTGATCGAGAAGCGCAAGAAGAAAGTGCTCACCGTCTCGGGCGACGTCTACCGGCCGGCGGCGATCGAGCAGCTCAAGACCGTCACTGCGCAGGCAGGCGCGGAGTGGTTCCCCAGCACGGCGGAGCAGAGGCCGGTCGACATCGCACGCGCCGCGCTGGACCATGCGCGCAGGCACTACTTCGACGTGCTGCTGGTCGACACCGCCGGTCGGCTGGCGATCGACGAGGTGCTGATGCGCGAGATCAAGGAACTGCACCAGGTGCTCAACCCGGTCGAGACGCTGTTCGTGGTCGATGCGATGCAGGGCCAGGACGCGATCAACACGGCAGCGGCGTTCAGGCAGGCGCTGCCGCTGACCGGCATCATCCTGACCAAGACCGACGGCGACTCGCGCGGTGGCGCCGCCCTGTCGGCCCGCCACGTGACCGGTGCACCGATCAAGTTTGCCGGCACCAGCGAGAAGATCGACGGCCTGGAGGTGTTCGACGCCCAGCGCCACGCCGGACGCATCCTGGGCATGGGCGACATCGTCGCACTGGTCGAACAGGTCAGCACCGGCGTCGACCTGCAGGCCGCGCAAAAACTCGCCGCCAAGGTCAAGAGCGGGGCCGGATTCGACTTGAACGACTTCCTGGCCCAGATCCAGCAGATGAAGCAGATGGGTGGCCTGTCCAGCCTGATGGACAAGCTGCCTGCCGCCATGACCGCCAAGGCCGCTCAGGTCGACCTGAACCGGGCCGAGAAGGACATCCGGCGCAAGGAAGGCATCATCCACAGCATGACCCCGCTCGAGCGCCGCAAGCCCGAGTTGATCAAGGCCACGCGCAAACGCCGCATCGCCAGCGGCGCCGGCGTGCAGGTGCAGGAAGTCAACCGCATGCTCAAGGAATTCGAGCAGATGCAGGACATGATGAAGAAGATGAAGGGCGGCGGCATGATGAAGATGATGAAACGCCTCGGCGGCCTCAAAGGAATGCCGAAAATGCCCTTCTAGCCCTTTGTGTGCCAGACCAAGAAACAAGCGCAGCGATTCTTGCTCTGGCACCAACACTTCGTCCGGCTGCGACACCTCGCGAACGCGCATGGCCGGGCACGGCACAACGACCTGCGCGCCAGGGCGGCAACCAGCTTCCTTACCCCATCGCCTCCGCGGTCATCACCTCGCCGCGCAGCAGGCGTTGCGGCGCCTCGGTGATGCGCACGTCCACCATCTGCCCGATCAGCCGGCGCGGGCCCTCGAACAGCACCGCACGATTGCACTCGGTGCGACCGAACAATTGCTGCGTGCTCTTGCGTGCCGTGTCTTCCACCAGCACCCGCTGCACGGTGTGCAGGCGGCTGGCGCTGATGTGCCGGACGTTCTCGTCGAGCAGCGCCTGCAACTGCTGCAGCCGCGCCAGCTTCAGCGCATGCGGCGTCTCGTCGTGCAGACCGGCGGCCGGCGTGCCGGGGCGCGGGCTGAAGATGAAGCTGAACGAGTTGTCGAAACCGACCTCCTCCACCAGGCGCAACAGCCGGTCGAAATCCGCCTCGGTCTCGCCCGGGAAGCCGACGATGAAGTCGCTCGACAGGGACAACTGCGGACGCACCGCGCGCAGCCTGCGCACGGTCGACTTGTATTCCATCGCGGTATAGCCACGCTTCATCGCCATCAGGATGCGGTCCGAGCCGTGCTGCACGGGCAGGTGCAGATGGCTGACGAGCTTCGGCACCCGGGCATACACCTCGAAGATC
>JBDHRZ010000110.1:0-7983 GCA_039807845.1 Rhodoferax sp. | reverse complement strand
CGCGATCGGCGCCCTCTGCCGCGCGCACGGGGTGCTGTTCCATGTGGACGCTGCGCAGGCGACTGGCCGGGTTGCGTTCAATCTGGCCGAACTGCCGGTCGACCTGATGAGCCTGACCGCGCACAAGACCTACGGTCCGAAAGGCATTGGCGCCCTGTACGTGCGCCGCAAGCCGCGTGCGCGGATCGAGCCGCAGATGCACGGCGGCGGCCATGAGCGTGGTTTGCGTTCGGGCACGCTGCCGACGCATCAGGTGGTCGGCATGGGGGAGGCCTATCGCATCGCGCGGCTCGAGATGGCCGCCGAGGGCGCGCGCATCCGGGCCTTGCACGAACGCCTGCGCGCTGGCCTGCAGCGTATCGGGCATGTCACCATCAACGGCCATGCCGACAAGCGCGTGCCGCACAACCTCAACGTCAGCTTCGAGTATGTCGAGGGAGAGTCGCTGATGATGGGGATCAAGGGGTTGGCGGTATCCAGCGGCTCAGCCTGCACGTCGGCGAGTGTCGAACCCAGCCACGTGCTGCGCGCCTTGGGCCGCAGCGACGAACTGGCGCACAGCAGCCTGCGCATCACGATCGGGCGCTGGACCACCGAGGCGCAGGTGGACTACGCGGTCGATGCCATTGCGCGCAGTGTTGCCAGGCTGCGCGAACTCAGCCCGCTGTGGGAGATGCACCAGCAGGGTGTGGATCTGCGCGACGTCCGCTGGGCAGCCCATTGACGCAAGTCCAGGGTTCGAGCGATAGCGGGCAAGGAACTCCCATGGCGTATTCGGTCAGCACCCTGGACCATTACGAGCGTCCGCGCAACGTCGGCGCCTTCGGCGACAATGAAGCGGGCGTGGGCAGCGCCCTGGTCGCTGCACCGGCCGGTGGCGATGTGCTGCGGCTGCAGATCAAGGTCGACGCGCGCACCGACGTGGTCGAGGAGGCCCGCTTCAAGACGCACGGTTGCGTCGCGGCCATCGCGGCGTCGTCGTTGCTCACCGAGTGGGTCAGGGGCAAGACGCTGGAGCAGGCAGCGTCGTTGAAGAGCAGCCAGATCGTGCAGGCGTTGGCGCTGCCGCCGGAGAAAATCTATTGTGCGATGCTGGCCGAAGATGCGATCAAGGCCGCCGTCGAGGACTATCGAAACAGGCATTCCAGGCAACCACCATGAGCAACGTTTTCCTTTCCGAAGCCGCCGCGCGGCAGGTGACCCGGTTCCTCGCCAAGCGCGGCAAGGGCCTCGGTGTGCGGCTTGGCGTCAAGACCACCGGATGTTCGGGGCTGTCCTATACGGTCGACTACGTCGACGAGATGACTGCGGGCGATGTAATGTTCGAGCAGCACGGCGTCAAGGTGATGGTCGATCCGAAGAGCATGGCCTTCATCGACGGCGTGCAACTCGACTACGTGCGTGAAGGCCTCAACGAGGGCTTTCGCTTCAACAATCCGAACGAGCGCGACCGTTGTGGTTGCGGCGAATCGTTCCGGGTCTGAGTCTGTGAGGTCTGCGGCCACCGATTCCGCGGCGACCGTGCGGTGTCGCGTGACCGCCCGCCCCGGTGCGCAGCCCGGTTGACGCAAGGCGCGCGCATGCGGCAAATCTTCCTGGACACCGAGACCACTGGCCTGAACCCGGAGACGGGTGACCGCATCATCGAGATCGGTTGCGTCGAACTGGTACAGCGCCGGCTCACCGGCAACAACCGGCACTTCTATCTCAACCCCGGTCGCGACAGCCACGAGGATGCCTTGCGCATCCATGGCATCAGCAATGAGTTCCTGCGCGACAAGCCGCCGTTTTCAGCGATCGTCGATGAACTGCTGGAGTTCCTGGCCGACGCCGAAGTCATCATCCACAATGCGCCGTTCGACGTGGCGTTCCTGAACAAGGAACTGGCGCTGATCGGACGGGCGCCGTTTGCGCAGTTCGTCGGCAGCATCACCGACAGCCTGGCGCTGGCGAAGGAACTGTTTCCTGGCAAGCGCAACTCGCTGGACATGCTGTGCGACCGGCTCGAAGTGGACAACTCCGGACGCACGCTGCACGGGGCCCTGCTCGATGCCGAGTTGCTGGCCGACGTCTACATCAACATGACGCGCGGCCAGGAAGCGTTGCTGGTCGAGGCCGAAGGCGGGCACGATGACGCCCACGCCACCGAACCGATCGACCTGTCGGCGTTCAATCTGCCGGTATTGGCAGCCAGCGAGGCCGAATGCGCCGCCCATGATGGCGTGCTGCGCGCACTCGACAAGGCCAGCGGCGGCAGGACGCTCTGGCCGCGTGACGAGCAGCCCGATGCACCTCTGTTCGCGAACGGGCCTGTGGCATAATCCGCCGCTGTTCCGGCAACGGGAACAGGGCGGTTAGCTCAGGGGTAGAGCACAGCATTCACACTGCTGGGGTCGGAGGTTCGAAGCCTCCACCGCCCACCACATGCCGCAAATTTCTTCGCATCCCCTCAGGGGTGCCTGGCGAAGCCAAGCCCGGGGCGCTCACAAGTGTGACTGCAGTGGCAACAGGCCGAGCGCGCGTGTCAGCAAGCGCAGACCCCAGCCGGTTTCCGGGTCCTGCGCGGTGATTTCGCCCCGAAGCCCCTGCCAGCACAGGCGGCCATCCGGCGACAGGGCCAGGCTCCAGGCCAGCTCGGCCGACGTGCTGTCGCGGAAGAACTCCTGCAGTTGGGCGGCCAGTTCGGTCTGGTCGAACAGCACGCCCATCTCCGTGTTGCGCTGGGCCGAGCGTGGGTCGAAGTTGAACGAGCCGACGAAGCCGCGCCGGCCATCGATGACGATGGTCTTGGAGTGCAGGCTTGCCCCCTTGGAACCGACCAGCGTGCGATCGGTGCTTCGGCGTCCCGGCCTGAGTTCATGCAGTTGCACGCCATGGCGCAGCAGCCTCGCACGGTACCGGGCGTAGCCGGCGTGCACCACCGGCACGTCGGTGGCAGCCAGTGCGTTGGTGAGGATGCGCACGTCCACGCCGCGCTGTCCCTGGCTCAGCAGGAGCAGGCTGCCGGACTCACCGGGAACGAAGTAGGGCGACATGATCCAGCTCTGCTCCCTGGCGGAAAACAGCAACGCCATGATGTCGTAGAGCAGCCAGCCGGCGGGATCGCGCCGGCTGGCCAGTGGTGAGGCCTTCTCGGGCGGGTCGGACAGCACCTGGTAGCTGTTCGACCAATACAGCGTCAGCCCTTGCGCGTGCAGTGTGCGCTCGAGCCAGTTCGTGCGTTGCTGAAGAGCGTCGAGCCACGGGCTGCCGTCGGCCTCGGCCAGCCATCGGCGCTGTTGTGCGGCGAGCGCCGGAATGCGCCGACCGGTCAGGCGCGGGCTCAAGGCGTGCAACGGCACCACCTCCGCCGAGTTCCAGAAGCCGTCGAACACCACACTGGCCTGTTGCACGACCGGGCCCAGCAGCAGCAGGTCGGTATCGCGGAAGTTGGTGTCGGCGGCGCCGAAGTACTCGTCGCCGATGTTGCGTCCGCCGACCAGTGCAAGCTGGTTGTCCGCGATCCACGCCTTGTTGTGCATGCGCCGGTTGAAGCCGACGAAGCGCAGGCCCATCTCCAGGGCGCGACGCAGTCCTGCGATCCGGTTGCGTGCCGGGTTGAACAGGCGAACCTCGATGCAGGGATGCCGGGCGAGTGCGAGCAGCGCCCGGTCCTTGCCGGCGCCGTTCATGTCGTCGAGCAGCATGCGTATGCGCACGCCGCGTTCGGCCGCCTGCAGCAGTTCGCCTGCCAGCAGATGGCCGGTGAGGTCCTGGTTCCAGATGTAGTACTGGACGTCCAGGCTGCGCTCGGCGGCGCGGGCGCTGTGTGCGCGTGCCAGCAACGCATCGAAGGGGTCGGTGATCAGTGCGGCCGCGCTCTCGTCGGGCGCGCGCACATTGCGCAGGCGGTGCACCAGCCGATCCAGTTGCGTCGCGTGCGTGGTTGCCGGCAATGCCGTGCCGATTGGACCCCGCGCGGAACGCGCAAAGCGGCCCCAGGACCACAGCGCCAGCAGGGACAGCAGAGCGACGATGACCAGAGTGACCAGTGCGTGGCTGAGCATCGTGCGCCGATCAGTCCAATGGCCGCCGAGCATGGCTCGAGCCAGACTTCATCGGACCGGCGCCCCGGTTCACATGAACCTGTGCGCAGCCTGTCAGCCACGCGGTGGCGTGGGCCGGGGTGTCGGGCTGATTCGCGAACATGAGCCCGAGAATACGTCAAGGACGGAACGGCCCGACCCGGAATTGCCAAGCCCTGCGGTTCGTGCCTGCAGGCCAGGCAGACGGCCGGTGGATGGCGCGGGCGGCCGCGCGCGTCCGGTCGGTGCGGGAACGCTGTGGTCTGGATGCCAGGACTGACAGGGTCTTCCATCGGTTGTAGACTGGCCCGGCGGTCCCGCCCGGCGGCCTGCTGCGGACCGCAGCCGGTTGTCGCATTTCAGAAAGGAGCAGCGCCATGCGTGCCCGAGACATCATGACCCGAAACGTCGTCAGCGTCACGCCCGACACCCCGGTACTCGACGTCGCCGCGCTGATGGTGGATCACCACGTGAATGCCGTCGTCGTGCTCAACGGCACGGAACTGGTGGGCATCGTGAGTGAGGCGAACCTGCTGCACCGCTATGAGCTCGACACGCAGCGGGATCCGGCGGCGCGTCCCTGGTGGCGACGGTTGCTCAACGCCAGCGCGGGCATGGCCAGCTACGTCGAAGCCCACGCGATGAAGGTCCAGGACGTGATGGCCACGCAGGTCGTCACGGTCGAGGAAGACGCTGCAGCCGCCGATGTCGCGGCGCTGTTCGAGGCGCGCCGCATCAAGCAGGCGCCGGTGGTGAGGAGCGGTGCCGTGGTCGGCATCATCAGCCGGGCCGATTTCGTGCGCGCCCTGGTGGCACGAACGCAGCGCAAGCCTGCCGCGCAGGCGCATGGCGATGCCGAGATCCTGCGCACACTGCTCGACGAACTGGCCCGGCAGCGCTGGTGGCGCCCGGAGCGCAGCGCGGTCACGGTGACCGACGGCGTCGTGCATTTCTCCGGTCAGGTGAACTCGCTCGAAGAAAAGGCGCCGGCGCGCGTGGCTGCGGAGAACATCCCGGGCGTGCGCGCGGTCAAGGACAGCCGCACCGAGATCGTGCCGGCGGCGGCGTATTCGGCCGGCTCCTATCTCTGACGCTCAAACCGAAGCAGCGCGACGGACTGCTGCGCACGGGCACGTCGCGTGGGCCGCTGACGGCCGGTACCGTGCACCAGGGGAGTCGTGCCGTGCAGCGTGCGAGCTCCGTGCAGCGTGCGGGCGCGCCATTTCCATTACGATGGGTGTGCGGCTTTGTCCCGCCGCCACTCGGCCCTTTCTTTGCATCTGGACGTCTGCCATGCCTGAAGCCGAATTGCCGTTTGCCGACCGCCCGGATGCGCGCCGGCGCCAGTCGATGACGCACCGGCCACGGCGCGAGGCAGAGGTCGGCGTCCGCCACACGTGCACCCCCATCGCCTCGGGCGTGTTCGACCAGGTCGGCGCATGCCTGCCGGCCCCTGCCGGGTTGCACCCCGCATGACCGATCCGTCCATCACCGGTGCTGCCGTTGCGCCACCGTCGGGCGATGGCGACGGCCTCGACCTGCTCGCGCGCGCACGTGCCTTTTCCGAGCCCCTGCTCGCCGGCGAGCGGCTCGACTCGGGCGAAAACACCCTCGACCATGCACACGGGGTGGAAGTCATCCTGCGCACGATCGGTGGCTCCGAGTTGATGCAGGCGGCCAGCTACCTGGTGTACGCCTGCGACCATCTGACGCGCGCGCAGGACGTGCTGGGCAAGCGCTTCGGGGAGAACCTGGCGCAACTGGCGCTGGAAGCCAACAAGCTGGTGCGTGTGCAGCGCCAGACGCGTGCGACGCGCGCCGGTCAGGCGGCAGTTGTGGCACCGATGGCCCAGGGTGCCGCCGCCCAGGTCGAGAGCGTGCGCAAGATGCTGCTGGCGTTCTCGCGCGACCTGCGCGTGGTGCTGCTGCGCCTGGCCTCGCGCCTGCAGAGCCTGCGCTACTACGCCGCCAGCAGACAGCAGCCGCCACCGGCCATGCCTGCCGAGGCCCTGCTGGTGTTCGCGCCGCTGGCGAACCGGCTCGGCATCTGGCAGCTCAAGTGGGAGATCGAGGACCTCGCGTTCCGCTTCCTCGAACCTGACACTTACCGGGACGTGGCGCGTCGGCTCGAACAGACCCGTGCGGAACGCGAGCGCGAGGTCGAGCAGTTGCGCACCTCACTTCAGCAGGATCTGCGCCGTGAAGGCATCGTCGCCACGGTGCAGGGGCGGCCCAAGCACATCTACAGCATCGTCAAGAAGATGCGCGGCAAGTCGCTCGACTTCGAGCGTGTCTACGACATCTGCGCGTTGCGCGTGATCGTGCAGACGGTCGAGCAGTGCTATGCGGCGCTCGCCCTGCTGCACAGCCGGTTTGCCGCGATACCCGAGGAGTTCGACGATTACATCGCCAGGCCCAAGGCCAACGGCTACCGCTCGCTGCACACGGTGGTGCGGGGTGCGAACGGAAAGCCGATCGAGATCCAGTTGCGTACGCAGGAGATGCACGACCACGCCGAACACGGTGTCGCGGCGCACTGGCTGTACAAGGAGTCTGGCATCAAGGGCTACGCCGGCGTCGCGGCGGTGGGGCAGTACGAGGGCAAGATCGCGGTGCTGCGCCAGTTGCTCGACTGGGAGCGCAGCGTTGCGCTCGAGCAGTCGCGCGGCCTGTTCGACGACCGCATCTACGTGTTGACGCCGCAGGCAGCCATCGTCGAACTGGCCGAGGGCGCGACGCCGCTGGACTTCGCCTACGGCGTGCACACGGAGATGGGACACCGCTGCCGTGGCGCGCGTGTCGACGGTGTCATGGTGCCGCTGAACACGCCGCTGCGCAACGGGCAGACGGTAGAGATCGTGGTTGCGAAGGAGGGCGGGCCCTCGCGCGACTGGCTCAATCCCGAATTGGGCTACCTGGCCGGCCAGCGGGCGCGCGCAAAGGTGCGGGCCTGGTTCAACGCACGCGCCTTGCACGAGACCGTGGCGCGCGGGCGCGAAGCGGTCGAACGGTTGCTGCAGCGCGAAGGCAGGACCTCCGTCAACCAGGAGGAACTCGCGCGCGGCCTGGGCTTTGCTGGCGTGGAGGGCTTGTTCGAGGCCGTCGGCAAGGAGGAGTTCTCGCTGCGTCAGGTGGAGGCAGCGTTTCGCGTCGGTGCCGCCGCCAGCGCGGCGCCGGACGCGCCGCTGATCAAGGCGCCGAGCCAGGGGACGAAGAAGTCGGGCAGTGGTGTGCTCGTGGTCGGGGTGGATTCCTTGCTGACGCAACTGGCACGGTGCTGCAAGCCGGCCCCGCCAGACCCGATCCTCGGCTTCGTCACGCGCGGCAAGGGGGTCAGCGTGCACCGGGACGATTGCCCGAACGCGCGCGAACTGCGCCAGCGCAATCCCGAGCGCGTGCTCGACGTGCAGTGGGGGCAGCCCAGGGCAGACCGGCAGCCGCTGTATCCGGTGGACGTGGTCGTGCAGGCAATCGATCGGCAAGGCCTGCTGCGCGACATCTCCGAGGTGTTCGTGAGAGAAAGAATGAACGTCGTCGGCGTGCAGTCGCAGACCACCCGCCAGATTGCCTGGATGACTTTCACGGTGGAGATATCGGACGCCGCGCGCCTGCAGCAGGTGCTGGGTCAGATTGCGCAACTGCGCGGTGTGCGCACGGCGCGGCGCCGGTAGCGCCGGTGCGGCGTCGGCTGCGCCCGCTCAGCCTGGTTGCGGTGCGGCGCGCGCCGGCACCAGCAGGGTCGTGCCGACCGGGCGGCCGTCCAGGTACAGGGCGCTCGTGGCCTCGGGGGATTCGGCGACCAGCTTGCCGCGCCGGAACACCTTCAGTCGGGTGGCGCGCAGCCGGATCGCCTCGATCGGATCGCGCGCCTGCAGCAGCACGAAGTCCGCGTGGCAACCGGTCTGCAGCCCGTAGTCCT
>JBDHRZ010000109.1:0-7988 GCA_039807845.1 Rhodoferax sp. | reverse complement strand
CACCAACTGGCTCACGTGGCGCGGCGCCGAGCCGCCCGCGCCGGTCTCGTACATGCCGCCGCCGGCCATCTGCGGCACGATGGAGAGCATCTTGGCGCTGGTGCCGAGCTCCATGATCGGAAACAGATCGGTGAGGTAGTCGCGCAGGATGTTGCCGGTGGCGCTGATCGTGTCGAGCCCGCGCATGACGCGCTCGAGCGTATAGCGCATGGCGCGCACCTGGCTCATGATCTGGATGTCCAGCCCCGCGGTGTCGTGCTCCTTCAGGTACGTCTGCACCTTGGTGCTGAGTTCACGCTCGTGCGGGCGGTACGGATCGAGCCAGAACACCACCGGCGTGCCAGAGTCCCGCGCGCGCGTGACGGCCAGCTTGACCCAGTCGCGGATCGCATCGTCCTTGGCCTGGCACAGGCGCCAGATGTCGCCCTGCTCGACTTCCTGCGTCATCAGCACCTCGCCGGTGGCGACGTCGGTGATGTTGGCGGTACCGTCCTCGGGGACCTCGAAGGTCTTGTCGTGCGAGCCGTATTCTTCCGCCTGGCGTGCCATCAGGCCGACGTTCGGAACGGTACCCATGGTCCTGGGGTCGAAGGCGCCGTGCCACTTGCAGAAGTTGATCATCTCCTGGTAGATGCGCGCAAAGGTGGATTCGGGCTGCACCGCCTTGACTTCCTTCAGGCGGCCGTCGGCACCGTACATCTTGCCGCCGTTGCGGATCATCGCCGGCATGGAGGCATCGACGATGATGTCGTTGGGCGAGTGAAAGCAGGTGATGCCGTTGTTCGAGTCGACCATGGCCAGCTCGGGCCGGTGCGCGTGGCAGGCGCGCAGGTCGGCATGGATTTCTTCCTGCACGCTCTTGGGCAACTGCTTGATCTTGGTGTAGAGATCGACCATGCCGTTGTTCACGTTGACGCCCAGCTCGTCGAGAACCTTCTGGTGCTTGGCGAACGCGTCCTTGTAGAACACGCGCACGCAGTGACCGAACACGATCGGATGCGAGACCTTCATCATGGTCGCCTTCACGTGCAGCGAGAACATGATGCCGGCGCGGTGCGCGTCCTCGATCTGCTCCTCGTAGAACGCAAGCAGCGCCTTCTTGCTCATGAACATGGAGTCGATGACCTCGCGGTCCTCCAGCGCGATCGCCGGCTTGAGCAGCAGCGTCTTGCCGCTGCGGGTGACGAGCTCCATCTTCACGGTGCGCACGCCGTCCACGGTCATGGACTTCTCGCCGTGGTAGAAGTCGCCCTTCATCATGTGCGAGACGTGCGAGCGCGACCACTGCACCCACTGCCCCATGCTGTGCGGGTACTTGCGCGCGTATTCCTTGACCGCGCGCGGCGCGCGGCGATCCGAGTTGCCCTGGCGCAGGACCGGGTTGACGCTGCTGCCGATGCAGCGCGCGTAGCGGGCGTTGACTTCCTTCTCCTCCGCGGTCTGCGGGTTCTCCGGGTAGTCAGGAATGTCGTACCCCTTCTCCTGCAGTTCGGCGACCGCCGCCTTGAGCTGCCCCACCGAGGCGCTGATGTTGGGCAGCTTGATGATGTTGGCTTCCGGCCGCAGCGTGAGCGCACCGAGCGCCTTGAGGTTGTCGGGCACGCGCTGCGCTTGCGTCAACCGCTCGGGGAATTGCGCCAGGATGCGGCCGCCGAGCGAAATGTCGCTGGTCTCCACATTGATGCCCGCCGTGCCGGCGAAGGCGCGCACGATGGGCAGCAGCGACGCCGTGGCGAGCGCCGGCGATTCATCGGTGACGGTGTAGACGATGGTGGGTTTGGTGCTGACCACGGTGCTCATCTCCTTGTGGGTACTGGGCCGGGCGCCGGTTCTCAGGATCGCTGCCCCGGCCGGATCGCTATCGCTGCGAGCCTGGCTCGCGCCATTCTATTGGCCTCCCCGGACACGGCCTGATATTCGCGAGCGTCTTCGCAAGGCCAACCTTCGCGACCGCGGTGTCCTAGTCCGCCTGCAGGCACAGCCACCAGCCATTGGAGAATTCAAGAATGGCGGCACAGGCGCAGAACGGTGTCCGCGTTGATCGCGCGCTTGCCGGAAACGGTCTCGCCAAGGCGCTGCGCGGGCACGCCGATCTGCTTCGTCACGCGGCAGTTACTCATGCGCAAGAGCTTGAGGAACTCTTCGGCGAACGTCTCGCCGCATGAGACCGGCTTGAGTTTCCTGAACATCTCGTCTTGCCTTGGCTAGTGTCCACGATCTCGACCTCTTCGATTTCGCTGCCCGTCCAGCGCAAGCAGATGCGAAACTGATCGTTCACTCACAGGCTCCACTGGCCCGCGCGACCGCACCCGTGCCCACTCATCCATTGGTATCTCAAGGCACATTCAACTGCTTGTCCTCCGTCCCCACCGCATCTCTGAGCCAGTCTTCCGTCACCAATCCCGGTACGCGGGAGAACTCTCTTTCGTTATCGGTGATCAGCGTAGCGCCTGCTGCCAGCGCCTGGGCGGCAATCCACAAGTCGTTGGCACCGATGGGCTGGCCTTGGCGCTCGAGGTGGTTGCGAATCTGCCCGTAGTGCCAGGCGGTGCCGGCGTCCACACCTGGCAACGGCAGGCGCCCGGTCAGCGCATTCAGCCGCTCGCGATTGCGCGCCGCCCAGGCGCTTTTTTCGGCGCCAAACTCCAACTCGCCCAGCACCACGGTGGAGAGCCACAGGTGACTCAAAGGCGTGCTTTCCAGCCGCCGGCGCACGCGCGGCTCGCCCTTGAGCGCGGCGATCGGGATGTTGGTGTCCAGCAGGCAGCGCCTGCTCATTGCGGAGCGTCCCGCTCGGGCATTGCCGTGGCCACGACATCTTCCGGCGGCAAGTCGGGCGGGGCTTGCAGGTCGAAGCCTGCGTGGTCGCGCCAAAAATCGACAAAGGCATCGCTGGCCATGCGCGTTCGGGCGGGAACCAGCCGCGCCACCACCTTGCCGTGTCGGGTGATGTCGATCTCGGCGCCTTCGTCCACTTCAGCCAGCAGGGCAGAAAAGCAGGCTTTCGCTTCCACGACGGTGACGTGTCTCATGACATGCTCCAAGAATGACCACATGGTCATACTACCGGGGAGACGACCGATCTTGCACGGCGCAGGGCTGTTCGCAAGCGGCGACAAGAGCGGCCCCAACACGGAACAAGAAAGTCCTTGCTTGGCCTGCCCTGCCCTGCCCTTGCGCGGCGATCACGGCCGCGCATGCCCCAAGGCCACCTCAGGCGCCTGCTCCCGCGCCAGCCCCAGCGACTCGCGCAGCAAGCGCACGCGCGGATGATCGACGGCGCGGCGATGGATCAGCGCCACCGGCCCGCGCGGCAGTCGCGTGGCGACGTTCACGCGGGCGACGTGCGCCGCGGCTGCGGGATCGTCCAACAGTTCCACCGGCACGGCGCTGATGCCGTGTCCCGCGGCCACCAGGCGCAGGTTGGTGACCGGGTTGGACGACTCGACCCAAGGCTCGGGCGCGAGCAATCCCGACAGCGCGAAAGCCTCGTCGACCAGGCGACGCACGGACGATGCGCTCTCGGGCAGGATCCAGCGTTCGCTGCGCAGCGCCGACCAGACCACATGGCGCCGCCGGGCCAGGCTCGAGCGGCGCGCCGCGATGACCACGAGTTCGGTGTCGTAGAGCTTCTCGTAGACGAGTTCTGACGCAAACTCGCCGATCTCGGCGGCGTAACTGGAGATCAGCGCATCCAGTTGTCCGCTGCGCAAGTCCTGCACCAGCGCCGGCACCCGGCCCTCGTGCAACTGCAACCGTACGCCGGACGCCTGCCGAGCGAGTCGATCCAGCAACAGCGGAACATGGCTGCCGGCCACGAACGGCGGCACGCCGAGCCGGATGGTGACGGCCGCCGGCGCGACCAGCGTGGCCCGGTGCAGGTGTTCCAGCTCGGCCAGCAACAGCCCGGCGCTCTGGATCGCCAGTGCACCCTCGGTGGTCGGCCGCAGGCCACGCGGGCCGCGCACGAACAGCGCACAGCCGAACATGGATTCCACTTCCGCGAGCGCCTTGCTCAGCGAGGGTTGCGTCAGGCTCATCGCCTGGGCAGCACCGTGCAGGCTGCCCACGCGCTGCAAGGTCACCAGCAACTGCAGGTGACGAAAGCGCAGCCTGCCCAGCAGGTGGCGCAAACGCCGTGCGTGCTCGGCCGCGGAGTCCGTGACGAGCGATTCCATCTGGCTATTCATGGATGAATATTTACCACTTTTCTGCATCACCCTGCAAGCCTAGACTGGGAACCCGTGCGGACATGCATCACCTCACGCGATGCCTGTCCGCACTGGCCCCGATCCCGTCCACCACCCAATGTATTCTGGAGACGCATCCATGCAACGCAGAACGCTGCTCGCGGCCGGCGTGGCCGCCCTGGCACCCCTGGCCGCCCGCGCGGCAGACACCTTCCCGTCCCGCCCGGTCCGCGTGATCGTGCCCTACGCCGCCGGCGGCGGACCCGACGTCCTGATGCGCCAGATCGGTCCGGCCTTCAGCGAAGCGCTGGGCCAGTCGGTCGTGGTCGAGAACAAGGTGGGCGCCGCCGGCGTGCTGGCCGCGCAGTACGTGGCCGGCGTGGCGCCCGACGGCTACACCGTTCTGATGGGATCGAACGTGCACCTGATCCTGAAGATCCTGCAGCCCGAGCTGAAGTTCGATCCGATCGCCGAATTCAGCCCGATCGGCAACTTCTCGGCCTCCGCGTCGATCCTGGTGGTGGCGGCGGACTCCCCGTACCGGACGGCGGCCGACCTGGTCGCGGCGATGCGTGCGGCGCCCGGCAAGATGAACTACGGCTCGGGCGGCATCGGCACCGCGGCGCATCTGGCCGGCGCCACCTTCGCCGCGCTCGAGAAGCTCGACGCGGTGCACATCCCGCTGCGCGGCTCGGTCGAGATCGCCGGCTCGCTGCTGCGCGGCGACACGCAGTTCGCCTTCCCGATCGCCGGCACCGCCGTGCCACAGATCCAGGGCGGCAAGCTGCGCGCGCTGGCCATCACCAGCGCCCGGCGGCTGCCACTGCTGCCTGAGGTGCCGACGCTGCAGGAAGTGACGGGCAGCAAGCTCGCGGTGCAGGAGTCGTGGTCGGGCCTGTGGGCGCCGGCGCGCACGCCGGCCGATGTCGTCGCGCGCCTGTTCGGGGCGCTGGCAAGCACGGTCAAGACCCCGGCCGTGCGCCAGGCCGTGCAATCGGCCGGCGGCGTGCTGGCCGCGAGCGAGAGCCAGGCGGCATACGCCGACTTCGTCAAGAGCGAGAACGCCAAGTGGGCCGAGATCGTGCGGCTGGTCGGCGTGAAAGCCAGCTGAAAGGCACAAGCAACATGGGCAAACCACTCGAAGGCGTGCGCGTGCTCGACCTGTCGCACGTCATCGCCGGGCCGCTGGCCTCGTTCTACCTGGCGCAACTGGGCGCCGAGGTGATCAAGATCGAGTCCCCGCTGGCTGGCGACGTGATGCGTGCCGCGCGCGCAGGTGCCGGGGACGGCGACACGCCGCCCGGCTTCACGGCACTCAACGCCGGCAAGCGGTCGCTCGCCGTGGACATCCGCCGACCCGAGGGTGCCGAACTCGTGCGGCAACTGGCCGCGAGCGCCGACGTGTTCATCGAAAACTACCGCCCCGGCGTCGTCGCACGCCACGGCCTGGACTACGAGCGCATCCGCGCAGTGCGCCCCGACGTCGTGTACTGCTCGATCTCGGGCTACGGCCAGCAAGGCGAATGGGCCGACCGAGGTGCCTACGACCACGTCGTGCAGGCCCTCACCGGCATGATGATGATGTCGGGCGACGAGCCCGAGGCGCCCCCTCTGAAGGTCGGCTTTCCGGTCATCGACGTGGCCGCCGGCATGCTGGGCGCACTGGCGATCGTCTCGGCACTGCACCAGCGCATGCGCGACGGTACCGGGCAATGCATCGATGCTTCCATGGTGCAGGCGTCGGCGATGCTCATGTACCCCAACGCCAGCGCCTTCCTCACGCAGCGCGTCGAGCCGCAGCGGGTCGGCAACCGCGGCTACACCGGCAGCCCGACGGCCGACACGTACCGCTGCGCCGACGGCTGGCTGGCCGTGGCCGCGAATACGCCGGCGCAGTTTCGCAAGCTGGCCACCGTGCTCGCACTGGAACATCTGTGCGAGGACGGCGCCGCACTCGACCTGGCGGCGTTCAACGCGCCCGGGGGCGGCTTCGTCGTCGCGCGCGACCTCGACGGGCTGCGCCGGACGTTCACGCAGGCCTTTGCCGGGCAGTCGGCAGCGGCGCTCGAAGATCGGCTGAACGCGCTCGGCGTGCCGGCCGCGCGCGTGCGCCGCCTGGGCGAGTTCCTCGAAGAGGTTCAGGGCGGCGACAAGGCGACCTTCACACCGTTCGCGTTCGGGCCGGGTGCGCGCCCCGTGCGCACACCCGGGCTGGGCTTTCGCGCGTCGGGACCAACACCCGCAGCGCAGACCACAGCGCCTGCGCTCGGCCAGGATACGCGCGCGTTGCTGCGCGGGCTCGGCCTGTCTGACTGCGAGATCGATCGGCTGCACCGCAGCGCAATTGTCCGCGTGCGCGTATGCAAAGCCGAACCGGCGCCGGCAGTCGCCTGACCCACCCCCCTCGTTTTCGACCTGGCCAACGCCAGGCCCGCAACAGGAAACCCCTCATGAAACTCCACATACTGCTATCCATCGTCCTGTCATGGACGCTTGTCTGGGCCACGCCGGCACAGGCCCAGGACGCCGGACCAGCGCGCCTGTTCGACATGGCCGCCATCCTGGACCAGGGCACGCTGCAGACCCAGATCACGCGCGACGAGGTACGCGCGAGCACGGTGCGACCGGGCCAGCGCGTGCGCGTGATCGAGCTCACGTTCACCAGCCAGCACTGGAAGGACCTCGACTGGAAGCACCGGGCGCGCATCTACCTGCCGGCCGATTACGCGGGCGGCGGCAACGCCGGCATCATCGGCACCGAGCGCACGTTCTTCGACAACCCGAAATCACCACGCCGGCGCATCCCCGACAGCGAACTGGACACCGAAGCGGAGTACGGCGAGGCCACGGCGCTCGACCTGAAGCTGCCGATCATGCTGTTCTCCAACCCGTCGGAGGACTACTGGAACATGAACGAGTCCGACCAGGCCGGGTACACCATGAAGCAGATGCTCGAGACCGGCGACCTGACGTGGTCGGGTTACTACCCGATCACGGTGGCCTACCTGCGAGCCATCACGCTGCTGCACTCGCTGCCAGGGGCGGGCAGCGAGCGGGCCGTGTTGATGGGCTGCTCGAAACGGGGCTTTGCCATCGGCATCGCCACCGGCGTCGATGCGCAGCGCGTCGCCGGTGCGATGCCCACCTGCTACTTCGGCGGCAACACGCTGTACTACATCGCGCGCAAGTTCGCCGAGTTCGGCGCCGGCGTGGGCGGACCCGACGTGGCGCGCACCGGCCCAGGCTACCAGCCGGCGGACGAGTTGCTCATGGCCATCAACAACCCGGTCGGCCTGAGTTCGCTGGTAGCCTACGACCCGTACATGTGGCGCAACCGCATGCGCACGCGCTACCTGGTGGCACTGGGCACCAACGACGAGTTCTATGCGCTGGGCTCACCGAATTCGATGATGCGCGAGACGAAGGGCGACCACGCCTTCCTGGCCATCGACAACACGCGCCACACCTGGGTCTCGCGCAAGCACCTGGCGGCCTGGCGCATGTGGCTGGCGCACACCTTCCTGGAGCGCCCGATCCCGCGCGTCCAGGCACACGGGACGATCGAAGACGGCCAGTTGGTGGTGCGCGCCCGCGTGGATGGCGCCGCCTCCCCCGCCCGGCTGCGGCTCTATCACGCCGAGAACCCGCTCGGACAGGACTGGCGCTCCGCCCGCTGGAGCGCCGTCGAGATGGGCCGCATCGGTGCCGACCACGTGGCGCGCCTGCCCCGCCGCACGGGCCAGGATCTGGCATGGTATGTCGAAGTGCAGGACGAAGGCGTAGGCGGGCCCGGCTATG
>JBDHRZ010000108.1:0-8090 GCA_039807845.1 Rhodoferax sp. | reverse complement strand
TTCGGGCAGCTCTCCGACGCCGAAATCGCCGGCGTGGCGAGCTACATCCGACGCAGCTGGAGCAACAAGGCGGAACCCATCGAGGCCTCGCTGGTGCAGGCGGAACGCAAGGCCGGCGCCAGCCGCACCACCCCCTTCGAAGGTGGTGCGGCGCTCAAGGCGCTGGGCAAGGGTGGCTGAGCGCGCCAGGGCAGCCGGATCGCCGGACCTGTGGCTCACCCTGGTCGCCGCCGCGCTGCTGCTCGCGTGTGCCTGGTTGGCGGCATCCTGGCTGAGCTACGACTTCCAGGTCTGGACCGACGAGGGCGCACGCCGGCTCGAGGTGGCGTTGCGGCCCGTGCCTGCGCCCCAGGTCACGGTGCAGGGGCCTGGCGTCGATGGGCAGGACCTGTCTGCGCTGCTGGCCGCGCAGGGTGGTGTCACGATCGCCGACTTCTTCTATACCCGCTGCCAGACCGTCTGCCTCTCGCTGGGCAGCAGTTTCCAGCAGTTGCAGGCGGCGCTGCAGGCCGATCGGCAGGCCGGGCAGCCCGCAGGCGTGCGGCTGCTGTCGATCAGCTTCGATGGGGCGCATGACGATCCGGCCGCGCTGGCCCGTTACGCGCAGAGTCTGAGGGCACAGCCGGACCTGTGGCGCTTCGTGCGCGTGCCCGACGCGGCGCAGCAGCAGGCCCTGCTTGGCCGGCTGGGTGTGGTGGTGGTGCCCGATGGGCGCGGGGACTACGAGCACAACGCCGCCCTGCTGGTGTTCGACGCGCACGGCCGCATGGTGCGCGTGTTCGATCTCGCCGAGCAGCAACTGGCGCTCGACTATGCCCGCGACCTGGCGCGGCGCGCACCGGCCCGAGGGCGGTCGTGAAGCCCCTGGCGCCGCGCACGCAGTGGCTGGCCGGCCTGGCACTGATCGCGCTGTTGTGGCTGGCGCCGGTGCGCCACGCCATGGAGGCCAGCATGTGGCGCCACATGATGCTGCAGTTCCCGGCGTCGATGCTGGCGGGCGCGCTGCTGGCGGTGGCGCTGCCGCAGCGCGCACGCGTCGCGCTGGGGCGTGGCAATGCCCACGGCATCACCGGCCTGCTGGCCGTCGCCCTCGTGCTCACGGTGCTGATGATCCCGCGTGTGCTCGACCTGGCGCTGCTGCGCCCCGGCGTCGAGTGGGCCAAGCTGCTCGCGCTGCTCGTGGCGGGTGCGGCGCTACGCCTGTCCTGGCGCAGCGCGGGTCTGGTGCTGCAGTTCTTCTTCCTGGGCAACGTGCTGCCGATGATGGCGGTGGTCGGCTCGCTCTACGTCGATTCGCCGCTGCGCCTGTGCAACGCCTATCTGCTGGACGACCAGGTGCGTCTGGGGCAGTGGCTGATCGGCGTGGCGGCTGGCGTCGGGGCGGCCTGGCTGGCGCGGGTGGTCTGGCTGCAGGTGCGCCGCGACGTGGCCGCTCGCATGCGGGAAAACGTGGAGGCGTTGCCCAGGCGGAGCCGGTAACATGGCCCACCCGGCCGCCGCCGGGCGGGCAGTGCCCTGGCGCAGCGATGCGTGTCGGCTGCACTGCTGCTTCTTCCCCTCGATACGCAGGAGCGCGACGCATGAGCACCCCCACCAAGTACCTGTTGCAGGAAAGCCAGATGCCCCGGTTCTGGTACAACATCCAGGCCGACCTGCCCAGGCCCGTGCCCCCGGTGCTGCATCCGGGCACCATGCAACCGATCGGGCCGAGCGACCTGGCGCCGCTGTTTCCGATGGCGATCATCCAGCAGGAGGTGAGCACCGAGCGCGAGATCGAGATCCCGGAACCGGTACGTGAGGTGTTTCGCCTCTGGCGCCCCTCGCCGCTGTTTCGCGCGCACCGGCTGGAGAGGGCGCTGGGCACGCCGGCGAAGATCTTCTACAAGTACGAGGGCGTCAGCCCCGCCGGCAGCCACAAGCCCAATTCCGCCATCCCGCAGGCGTTCTACAACGCGCAGGAAGGCGTCAAGCGCCTGTCCACCGAGACCGGCGCCGGCCAGTGGGGCAGTTCGCTCGCGCTCGCCGGACAGTTGTTCGGTCTGGACGTCACCATCTTCCAGGTGCGCGTCAGCTACGACCAGAAGCCCTATCGGCGCGCCTTGATGGAAACCTACGGCGCGCGCTGTGTGGCTTCGCCGAGCAACGAGACCGAATACGGGCGTGCCGTGCTGGCGCAGCGCGCCGACCACCCGGGCAGCCTGGGGATTGCGATCAGCGAGGCGGTGGAGGTCGCGGCCAAGCGCGATGACACCAAGTACGCGCTGGGTTCGGTGCTCAACCACGTGCTGCTGCACCAGAGCATCATCGGCCAGGAGGCAATGGAGCAGATGCGCATGGCCGACGCCTGGCCTGACGTGCTGGTGGGTTGCACCGGTGGCGGCAGCAACTTCGCCGGGCTGGCGTTCCCGTTCATCGGCCACGGCCTGCGCGGCGGCGCCAGGCCGCGCGTGCTGGCGGTGGAACCTGCCGCCTGCCCGAGCCTGACGCGCGGCAGATATGCGTACGACTTCGGCGACACCGCGCATCTCACGCCGCTGACCAAGATGCACACCCTGGGCAGCACCTTCACGCCGCCGGGTTTTCATGCGGGGGGCTTGCGTTACCACGGCATGGCGCCGCTGGTCAGCCACGTGAAGGAACTCGGCCTGCTCGAGGCCGTGGCCTACACCCAGGGCGAGTGCTTTGCCGCCGGCGTGACCTTCGCGCGCACCGAGGGCATCGTGCCGGCGCCCGAGGCCAACCATGCGGTCAAGGGCGCGATCGAGGAAGCGCTGCGCTGCAAGCGCGAGGGCAGGAGCGAGACCATCCTGTTCAATCTGAGCGGCCACGGTCACTTCGACATGAGCGCGTACCAGGCCTATTTCGCCGGGCAACTGAGGGACGAGGCCTACGACGAGCGGGAGCTCGCGCAGGCGCTCTCCGGGCTGCCGGCGGTCCCGGCCTGAGACGGGGGCGACGTGAACCACGCCGGCAAGGGGCACGGCGGGGCTTTGCGTACACGCGCCGGCGGTGGCGGGGACAGCCCCTCAGTCAGCGTATCCACACGGGTCGGTGTGTTGCGGTGTTTCGCACCGTCTGGCACTGACGACGCAGTGACGGGCGGTCGAGCGCGCACGCATGCGTCCCGGACATGCCAACCCGGTCGCGCACTGCCGCAGTGAGCATCGAGCGCCTGCAGCGTGGGCCGATCCTGTCCACGCTGCTGCGCATGTCGGCGCCCAACGTGCTGGCGATGGCGCTGTCGGTCATCGTCGGGATCGCGGAGACCTTCTACGTCGGGCACCTCGGCACGCTGCCGCTGGCAGCGTTCGGCCTGATCTTCCCGTTTGCGATGCTCACCGGCACGGTGTCCGCGGGCGCCATGGGCGGTGGCGTTTCCTCCGCCATCGCGCGGGCCATCGGGGCTTCCGACATGGCGCGGGCACACACCCTCGCGTTGCACGCGATCCTGATCGGCGGCGCGATGGGCATCGTCTATTCGGTCTTCATGGTCGTGTGCGGCCCGATCCTGTACCGCTGGCTCGGTGGCGAGGGCGCCGTGCTCGCCGAGGCGGTCCGCTACGCCAGCGTGCTGTTCTCCGGCGCGGTCTTCGTCTGGATGAGCAATACGCTGGCCTCGGTCGTGCGCGGCACCGGCAACATGTCCATTCCTTCGGCCGGGCTGGTGGTGGTCGGTGTGATGCAGGTCGCCTGGGGTGGCCTGCTGGCGTTTGGCATCGGGCCGTTCCCGGCGCTGGGCATGATCGGGGTGGCGTTGGGCAACGTCATTGCCTATGCCAGTGGCAGCTGCTTCTTCGCCTGGTATCTGGCCAGCGGCCACGGTCGCCTGACGGTGCGCCCGCGGCGCTTCGCGCTGCGGGCTGACCTGCTCGCCGACATCCTGCGCGTGGGCGCGCTCGCCAGCCTGTCGCCGGTGCAGTCGCTCATGACCATGCTGGTGTTCACCTCGCTGCTCGCACGCCTGGGCGAGGTGGCGCTGGCAGGCTACTCGATCGGCTTGCGGCTCGAATTCCTGGTGACGACGATTTCCTTCGGCGTGGGTGTCGCATCGGTGCCGATGGTGGGGATGGCGATCGGTGGCGGCGAGGTCGTGCGTGCGCGCCGGGTTGCATGGACGGCCGCACTGGTCAGCGCGGTGGCGAGCGGTCTGGTCGGCCTGGTCGTTGCGCTGTGGCCGTGGCTGTGGGCCGACATCTTCAGCGCCGATGCCCGGGTGCTGGCCATCGCGTACCAGTATCTGCACGTGGCCGCACCGGGCTTCCCCCTGCTGTGCGCCGGCCTGACCCTGTTCTTCTCGTCGCAGGGCGCGGGCAGGATGCTCGGCCCGGTGGTGGGTGGCACGGTGCGCTTCGGCATCGCCCTGCTCGGTGGCCTGTGGCTGGCCGCGCGCGGGGTGCCGGCTTCGGGCTACTTCGCCCTGTCAGCGGCGGTCATGGTCGGCTATGGCCTGACCATGTTCGCCGCGGTGCACTTCTCGCACTGGGGGACGACGGTGGAGCCGCACCGGGGGACCGGGTCATAGCCCGTCGCTGCTCTGGGAGGGCTCGACCCCCAGCACGGACTCGATCACGCGCCGCTTCACCACCGGTGGCTCGCTGCCGATGTGCAGCGCGTGTTTGCGGTCGCGCAGCAGCGCGTCGGCGGTGGTGATGCGGTCGAAGCGGCGCAGGTGCTCGGTCCACGACTCGTCGACGATCTGCTCGACGTAGACGTTGGGCTCGTGGATGTCGTGCAGCAGTTCCCACGACAGGGCGCCGTGACGCAACCGGCTGCGCCGGCTGGCCTGCATCAGCGCCTTGAATTCGTCCGCGCGTGCCGGATCGATGCGGTATTCGATCGTCAGCACGACGCGGCCCGTGTCCGGTGGCTGTTCCACCACCGGCGCATGGAAGCGGTCCGAGGGTGTCAGGTCTTCCTCGGTCTGGTTGTCCGCCAGCCAGCGGTTGGCCGCCAGCATCGCGAGCATCCCGGTGATCGCGGCAACGACCAGGCTGGTACCGATCGTGTAGTGCGATGCCACCTGGCCCCAGAGTGCGGCGCCGGCCGCGCTGGCGCCCATGAGGGCGATCTGGAACATCGACATGCCGCGTGCGCGTACCCAGTCGGGCAGCGCGAACTGGGCTGATACGCTCAGCGAGTTGGTGGTCGTGATCCAGGCCATGCCGCCCACCGCCATCGCCGTTGCCGCCAGCATGGTGTTCGGTGCGTACGCCACCGCGAGCATGGCGGTCGACTGCAGTGCCGTGCCGCGAATCACCAGGCCGTCGCGCGGCCAGCGCCGGCGCAGCCGCTCCATGTTGAGCGCCGCCATGATCGCGCCAGCCCCCATCGAGGCCAGCAGCAGCGTGAATGTGCGCGCGTTTCCGCCTGGCAGGCCACGCGCCACCAGGGGCAACAGCGCGATCAGCGCCGACGAATAGCAGATGAAGATGAAGATGCGTACCAGCACGCCGCGCAGGTGGCCCGACTGCGCAACGAATTGCACGCCCACGCGCATCGCGCTGAGCAGGCGTTCGCGGCCCAGTGGCTGGGGCGTGGGTGTGCGGCGCCAGCGCGCGATCACTACCGCGGTGCCGAGCGCCAGCAGCGCGTTGAGCAGGAACACCGAGGCGCTGCCCAGACTGGCGATCAGCACCCCGGCCAGCAGCGGGCCGGCGATGCGCGACGCGTTGTTCGAGACACCGTTGAGCACCAGCGCCGAAGACAACTGCCGGCGCGGCACGACCTCGGGAATCAGCGCCGAGAAGACCGGCCAGCGCATCGCAAGGCCGATGCCGTTGGCAAATGTCATGGCCAGCAGCAGGCCGGGGGTCATCCAGCCGGCGTACACCACGACGCACAGCACCGAGGCGACGCATGCGACCCACAGTTGCGTGACCAGGAAGTACTTCCTGCGGTCCACGATGTCCGCCAGTGCACCGCTGGGCAGGCCGAGCAGGAACACCGGAGCGGTGGAGGCGGTCTGCACCAGCGCCACCAGGGCCGGTGAGGTGGTCAGCGTGGTCATCAGCCAGGCGGCCGCCACGTCGTTCATCCACAGCGAGAGGTTGGCCGCCAGCCCGGTGAACCAGAGCATGCGAAACAACGGGTGTGCAAACGGTGCCAGTACCGACGTTGGCACGCCCAGGCTTGCGGTTTCAGGCTCTTTCAGCGGGCTCTCGGGCATGCAGGGTCGGCGGGTTCGGTGCGAAGGCTCACGCGGTATTGTCGCGCGCCAGTACGCACCCGACGTGATGCGGCACGCGAAGTCCGTGCTTGCCCTGATCACAGGTCGGCCGCGCCGGACGGCGGCCTGCGGGTCCGGCAGGCTCCTGCGCGTCGCGGCCTGCTCAGCGCAGCGCGCCGGCCACGTGCGCGGCGATGTCCTTGTGGGTGGCGAACCAGACGCCGCCACGCCCCTGCATGTGGCGGATCAGTTCTTCCAGGATGAACAGGCGCGAGCGGTAGCCGATCACGTGCGGGTGCATGGTGAGCAGGAACAGGCCACCTTCTTCCCAGGCGCCGTCGAATTCACGCCGGAAGATGTCGAGCACGGTGGTGGGCGCGGTGTAGGGTCGCAGCGCCTGGAACCGGTTCATGTTGAAGTAGGGCGCGTCGTCGCGGATCCACTCCACCGGCAGCTCGACGATGCCGGTCGGCTCGCCGTGCTGCAGCAACTCGTAGGGGTCGTCGTCGGCCATCAGCGAGGAGTCGTAGAGCAGTCCCATCTCGCGCTCGATCGTGAGCGTCGCGGGGGAGAAATCCCAGGACGGCGTGCGCATGCCCACCGGCCGCACGCCGGTGACGCGTTCGAGCGTGTCGCGTGCACGCAGGTGCAGTTCGCGTTCGGTCTGCGCCGGCAGTACCGAGTTGACCTCGTGGATCCAGCCGTGCAGGCCGATCTCGTGGCCCTCGGCAATGACGCGGCGCTGTTCGTCCGGATACAGCAGCGCCGAGACGGCCGGCACGAAGAAGGTCGCCGGCACGCCGGTGCGCTGCAGCAATCGGAGTATGCGCGGCACGCCGACACGGTTGCCGAACTGGCCCCAGGACATGCGGCCGATCGAGTTGCCGCCGTCGCGCAGTTCGTTCGTGTCGTGGTCGCTGTCGAACGACAGTGCCACGGCGCAGCGTGCCCCGCCCGGCCAGGCGGCCGGCCGCAGGCTGCGCCCGGCGCGCACCTGCTCGACGCGGCTGCGCCATTGCGGTTCGTCCCAGGTCCAGGGTTCGGTTGCGGCTGGCGCGTTCATGCGGTTTGCTCCTTCAATGGGAAGTGGCACGCGACCTCGCGCCGGGCCCCGGCCGCGCGCAGCGGCGGCAACTCGTGCCGGCAGCGTTCCTGCGCGAACGCGCAGCGCTGGTGGAAGGCGCAGCCCGGTGGCGGGTGCAGCGGCGAGGGCAGCTCGCCGCGGATCGGACGGATCTCCTGCGCCGGTGCGCCCTCGGCCGCCAGCCGCGGCGCGCTGTCGAGCAGGGCGCGCGTGTAGGGGTGGCGCGGCGCGCGGAAGATGTCCTCGGTGGGTCCGAGTTCGACGATGCGCCCCAGGTACATGATCGCCACGCGGTCGCTCACGTGGCGCACCACGCTCAGGTCGTGGCTGATGAACAGCATCGTCAGGTGCAACTCGCGGCGCAACTGCAGGAACAGGTTGATGATCTGCGCCTGGATGGAGACGTCGAGCGAGGCGACCGGTTCGTCGCACACCAGCGCGTCCGGGCGCATCGCCAGCGCGCGTGCGATCGCCACGCGCTGGCGCTGCCCGCCCGAGAACTGGTGTGGGAAGCGCTGTGCCGCCAGCGCGTCCAGGCCGACCGCGCCCAGCCAGCGCTCCACGTCGGCTGCCGCTTCGGACCTGTTCACCAGCCCGTGCGCGACCGGTCCTTCGGCGATCGTCTGGCCGATGCGCATGCGTGGGTTGAGCGAGGCGAACGGGTCCTGGAACACCATCTGGATGCGTGTCGTGGCCTTGCGTGCGCCCTGCATCACCGGCGCGCCGTCGACGCGCGCCTGCCCCTGGGTGGTGCCCAGGATGCCGGCGGCAACGCGTCCGAGCGTGGACTTGCCGCAACCCGACTCGCCGACCAGTCCGAGCGTTTCGCCCTTGGCCAGC
>JBDHRZ010000107.1:0-8188 GCA_039807845.1 Rhodoferax sp. | reverse complement strand
GGGGATGCGCACGCCGACGCGGTCTGCGCCGATCGCAGCGCTCACCGCCTCGGTCGTCTCGAGCAGCAGGCGCGCGCGGTTCTCCAGCGAGCCGCCCCAGCGATCGGTGCGCTGGTTGCTCGACCGATTCAGGAACTGCTCGAACAGATAACCGTTGGCGCCGTGGATCTCGATGCCCTCGAAGCCGCAATCCACGGCGCGCCGCGCCGCGTTGGCGTAGTCGGCGATCGTGGTGGCGATGTCCTCTTCGGTCATCTCCCGAGGCGTGGCGACCTGCTGCAGGCCGTTCGGCGTCACGAGCCGCACGTTGGCCGTGACCGCGGAGGGACCTATCGGCCGCAGGTGCGGCGGTACGTTGTCCGGGTGGAAGATGCGGCCGTTGTGCCAGAGTTGCATGAAGATGCGCCCGCCACGCGCGTGCACCGCCTCGGCGACCGCACGCCACACGGCGGCGTGGCGCTCACCATGAACGCTCGGCGTGCGCCAGTACCCTTGCGCCGCTTCGCTGGTCTGCGTCGCTTCGGTGATGATCAGGCCCGCACCGGCGCGCTGCCCGTAGTACTCTGGGGACATGTCGCTCGGGACGTGCCAGTCGACCGAGCGGCAGCGTGTCATCGGCGCCATCACGATACGGTTGGGGAGCCGGCAGCGGCCAAGTTCGAGCGGCTCGAACAGTCGCTTCGGGATGGGTTGTGCGGGTACTGCCATGGTTCGTTCCTTGTTGCGGATGGGTTGTGGGGGACAGGAGTTCGTTCAGACGGCGGTATGCATGACCTTGCCGGGCAAGGCATGACCGACGATGCGCTCGGCCATGCGGGCGCACTCGACCATTGCGGCCAGGTCGACACCGGTTTCGATCCCCATTTCGCGGCACAGGTAGACGAAGTCTTCGGTGCAGATGTTTCCCGATGCCCCCTTGTGCCCCGCGAACGGGCAACCGCCCAGGCCACCGCAGGTCGAGTCGAAGTGGTCCACGCCGAGTTTGAGCGCGGCATACGCGTTGGCGATGCCGGTGCCGCGTGTGTCGTGCAGGTGCAGCCCGATGCGCGTATCGGGCCAGCGCTCGCGCACCGCGCCGATGACGCTCTCGATGGTGCGCGGCGTGGCACGCCCCACGGTGTCGGCCAGCAGGATCCCTTCGAACGGGAGTTCCGCTTCCGCCGCCAGTGAAAACAGCGCTTCGACCAGCCGCAGTACCTGGGCCACCGGAACGGTTCCCTCGAAGTTGCATCCGAAGGCAGTCATGATGGTGCCCCATTGCACCGGAATGCCGTGCTTGCGGTAGAGGGCGAGCCAGCGCCGCTGCTCTGCGATCGTCGCCTCGATGCCCATGCCGGTATTCTTGATCGAGAACGTCTCGGAGGCCGTGACGCGGATCGCGCCCATCAGATCGAGTGGCAGCGTGAGCGCACGTTCGAGGCCGCGCGTGTTGAGCCACAGTCCGGTGTAGCGCACCCCCGGTTTCTTGCGGATGCCGCGGGCAACTTCGTCGGCATCGGCCATGCCGGGGACCCGCCGCGGATCGACGTAGGACACGCAGTCGATCTGGCCGACGCCGGTCTCGGCCAGTGCTTCGATGAACGCGATCTTGTCGGCGGTCGCGATTGGCGCCGCCTCGATCTGGAAGCCTTCGCGCGGCCCCTCCTCGTGGATGCGCACACGCCTGGGAAGATCGCTCATGGTTCGACTCGCTTTGGCTCGGCGCATGTGGCGCCGAGCAGTTTGACACGTGATTGGAAACGAACTAACATTAGTTCAATGAACGACGCTTGTCAAGTGTGGTGCGGGAACAACCACGCAAGCGTGTACGTGCCGAGTGGAGATCCCCGGATCCGCGGGGGCTGAACTCTGGCGACGAAAGGCCACAGACCATGGCGTCGACCGAACTCCCGATTGCCTTACGCGAATGTGGCGCGCGGGTGCTGCTCTCGTCGGTGGGTGGTTGCAGACCCCAAGTATTGCAGTGGGTAGTGGGTGAGAGATCATGCGAGATGGCATCACAGGCCCTGAGCCGGGCTGCATGTTCCAGACGACCAACCAAGAGGATGAAATGACGATCGATCGCATGGTGGTGGGCGGGCATATCGAGCACAACGCGCGGCGCTTCGGCGCTAAGACTGCAATCCAGGAGGCCGGTGGGCGAGCCTGGAGCTACGCGGAACTCAACGCGCAGGCCAACCGGGTGGCGCACGCCCTGCGGGCGGCAGGCATCTCGCACGGCGACAAGGTCGGCATCCTGTGCGACTCGCGGCTCGAGTGGATCGGCGTCTACGTCGGTATCGTCAAGATCGGCGCCGTCGCGGTGCCGATCAACTACCGTCTCACGGTGGAGGAGATGGCCGCGAACCTGGGCGAGGCCGAGGCGCGGCTCCTGATCGGACTCGACAGCCTGCTCACGCCGGTGGTTGCACTGATGCCGGGCACGCGCGCGATCCGCGTCGACAGCACCGAGGGCGACTGCCTGGTGCGCTTTTGCGCGGGCCAACCGGCCACCGATCCCGGCGTGCAGGTAGTGGGGCACGACCCGAACGTGATCCTGTTCACGGGCGGCACGACGGGCCGCGCCAAGGGAGTCGTGCTCTCGCATGCGAACCTGTTCTGGAACTCGCTCGACGAGATCATCGACACGCACATGCACGAGGGTGACAACACGCTGCTGGCCACCCCTTTGCACCATTCGGCGGCGCTCAACTGCTGGCTGCTGCCCCACCTGTACCTGGGTGCGACGGCCACACTGCTGCCCAAGTTCACGCCCGAGGCGATGCTGCATGCGATTGCCACGTATCGGGTGACCAACGCGTTCTCGCCGCCGTCGATGGCGCGCGACGTGTACCTGTGCGCGCTTGCGCGCGAACTTGACCTGTCGTCGTTCCGGCGCTGGTACATCGGGGGCGGGATCCTCGCGCCGCAGGACCGCGACACGATCCACACGCTGCTGCCGCAGGTGCGCATCTACTTCCAGTACGGGTTGACCGAAGCGGGCCCGATCGTGACGGTGCTCAAGGAAGAGGACTATGAGCGCGCCCCGCACTCGATCGGACGCGCCTTCATCAATTTCGAGGTCAAGATCCTGCGCGAGGACCTGAGCGATGCCGCGCTCGGCGAAGAGGGCGAGATCGCCGTGCGTGGGCCGGCGGTAATGAAGGAGTACTACAAGCGCCCGGACGCGACGGCTGCGGTATTTCACGGCGAGTGGCTGCGCACCGGCGACACAGGTGTGATGGACGAGGGCGGCTTCGTCCACTTCCGTGACCGCCTCAAGGACATGATCAAGACCGGCGGGCTCAACGTCTATTCGCAGGAGGTCGAGAACGCCCTGTCCCGCCACCCCGCAGTGCGCGAGGTGGCGATCCTCGGCCTGCCCAGCGACAAGTGGGGCGAGCAGGTGACGGCCATCGTCGTGCGGCACGACGGGGCGAGCCTCGGCGCCGAGGAACTCATCGAGTATGGCAAGCGCGAGCTTGCCGGCTACAAGGTGCCCAAGGCAGTGATCTTCATTCCCTACGAGGAGATGCCGATCAACTACAGCGGCAAGATTCTCAAGCGCGAACTGCGGCAGCGATTCCTCAACGAAAAGAGAGGCTAGTCATGGCGATCACATTCGAAGTCAACGACGGCATTGCGCTCGTCACCCTCAACCGTGCGCAGGCCAAGAACGCCATGACGCGCGAGATGGACGAGCAGTTGCGTGCCGTGTGGGGCGAGGTGAACGCACGCCGCGAGGTGTTTGCGGTGGTGCTGACCGGCGCCGGTGACGATGCATTCTGCTCGGGCGCGGACATCGGCACGCTGCTGCCCCACTTGGCCGCGAACGCGCGTACCGAGGGTGACAGCGGGGAATTCGCCGGGCTCACGCGCGAGCCTCCGACCAACAAGCCGATCATCGCTGCGATCAATGGCATCTGCGTGGCCGGCGGCCTGGAACTCGCACTCGCCTGCGACCTGCGCATCGCCGCCGAGCACGCCGTGTTCGGTCTGCCGGAAGTCCGCTGGGGCGTGATCGCCGGCGGTGGTGGTGTCACCCGGCTCGCGCGGCTCATTCCGGACGCGGTCGCGATGGACATGCTGCTCACCGGGCAGACGATCGACGCACGGCGCGCGTGCGAGGTTGGTCTGGTGAGCGAGGTCGTCGCGCGCGGCAAGGCACTGGATCGTGCGCTCGAGAAAGCCAGGGCGATCGGGCGCAACGGCCCGCTCGCGGTGCGCATGACCAAGCAGGTGGCGCGTCGCGGGCGTGGCATGGGGCTGTACGACGCGCTCGAGTACGAGCGTGTGGCGTTCCGGCGCATCATGCTCAGCAGCGACGCCACCGAGGGTATTGCGGCGTTCGTCGAGAAGCGCCCGGCGAGGTACACCGGACAATGAGTGACGCGACAGATCCGGCCGCCGTCTGCGGGCGCCTGTCCCGGACCTGAATCGAGAGACGACGACAACCCAAAGGGGAGAACGATGCGCAAGCCAGGTACCAGCGGCACGGTCACGCGGCAGGCGATCCGCGAAGCTGCGGTGGAACTCATCGCGGCGCACGGTTTCGAGGCGGTGAACCTGCGCGAGCTCGCTGCGCGCTGCGGCATCAAGGCGGGCTCGCTCTACAACTATTTCGGCTCCAAGCAGGACCTGCTGTGCGATCTGCTGCGCGACGTGATGGAAGAACTTCTGCAGGAGTTCGACGAGCAGGTGCGCCCGATCGAGGACGTGCTCGAGCAGATGCGCGCCTTCGTCCGGCTGCACGTGGCCTTTCACACCCGCCGGCGCAAGGAAGTGATCATCGGCAACACCGAACTGCGCAGCCTCACGCCGGAGAACTACAAGTTGGTCACCGGGCTGCGCGCGCAGTACGAACACAAGCTGCGCCAGATCATCGCGCGCGGCGTCGAGCATGGTGTTTTCCACGTCGACGACGTGAAGATGGCGTCGTTCATGATCATCGCCGCGCTCACCGGCGTGGGCTACTGGTACCGGCCCAGTGGCGCCTTGAGCCCGTGCAAGCTCGTCGCCGTCCACGAGCAGCTCGTGTTGCGCGCGCTCGGCGTGGATCCGGCGCTCTACGGTGCCGCAGACGATGGAACACCTGCGAGCGCGGCCTCGGCGCCGCTGGCTGGCGGCGTACCGGCCCTGTCCTGACTCCGGATTCGGCAGGCGACGAGCGGATGCGCGCCGCGGGTCCGCTCGCGGCGTGCAGTTCAGTTGGGTTCGAGCCCGACACGTTTCATCATCAGCCCGGTGATCTGCATCTCCTGCTCGATGCTGCGCACGAAGTCCTGCGTGCCCTGCACGTCCACTTGGCCGCCCTGCTGCTCGAGCCGCGCGATCAGGTCGGGGTTCTTCATGGCCTGGACGAACGCGGCACGAATGCGCTCTGTCGCCGCGTCGGGCGTGCCGGCAGGCACCGCGATGCCGCCCCAGGAGGTGAGTTCCAGGCCTTTGACACCGAGTTCGGTGAAGGACGCGACTTTCGGCAGCACGGGATTGCGCTCACGGCCGCTGGTGGCGAGCGCGCGCAGTTTGCCGCTGCGCACGAACGGGTAGGCCACCGAGAGGATCGGCATGCCGAAGGTGACCTGCTTGCCCATCACCGCGTTGACCAACTCGGATGCCCCCTTGTAGGGTACGTGCAGCGCCTGCGTGCCGGTGGCGGCCAGCAGTTGCTCCATGCCCAGATGCGAAGGCGTGCCGATGCCACCCGATGCATAGTCGATCTTGCCGGGCTGGGCCTTGAGTTTCGCGACCAGTTCGTCCAGCGATGCAATGCCTGAATCGGCATCGACGATCAGCAGCACTTCCGACTTGGTCAGGCGCAGGAGGTAGCGGAAGTCCTTGAGCGCGTCGAAGCCCGGGTTTCGGAACATGCGCATGTTCGAGGCGATCGGCGAGCCCGCGTAGAGCCAGGTGTAGCCGTCCGCGGGAGCGTTGGCGACCATGCGCGTGCCGACGTTGCCGCCGGCGCCGGGACGGTTCTCGATCACGATCGGCTGGCCAAGCAGCGGGCTCACCACGTCTGCGATCATGCGTGCGCTGTTGTCGGGCGCGGTGCCGGCCAGGTAGGGTACCAGCCACTTGATCGGGCGATTCGGGTATGGGGCCTGCGCCCAGGCAGTGCGCTGGGCCAGCGGCCAGCTGGCGGCGGCCAGGGCGGCGCCCAACCATTGGCGGCGGGTGAATCGGGTCATGCGAAGGTCTCCTGTGAAATAGTGAATGAAAAGAGGCTGCGTCAGCGGGTGCCAGGTGCACCCGAATCGATCGCCGCCGATGCTTGCTGGATCGGCGCCAACGGCCGAAATGACCTCACATCGATCAGGGGTTGGTCTCGGCCACGCGGGCGGCCACGGCACGCGCCAGCGCAACCAGGCCCTCGGTGTCGCGCAGCGTGTCGACCGCCGCGGCGGTCACTGGGCCTGCCGTCACCGACCGTGCCCGCGTGTCGGCGTAGGCGCCAAACTGTGCGATCGTGATCTCGTGTGTCGGGTCGACGACCAGTCGCTGACCGAAGCGCCCCGATGCGTACAGGGCGCCGGCACTCTCCATCGGGTGCCACCAGAAGTTGCCGTAGCCGAGCTGCGCGCGGCCGGCCTGCGCCAGGCGTTGCTGGTTGGCGGCAGACGGCGCCTGCCGGATGCGCGCCACGGCAGCGGCCGACACCGCCTGCCGGCCGTCGACCCGGCCCTGGTTGCGCACCAGTTCGCCAAAGCGCGCCACATCGCGCAGGGTGCTGAACAGTCCGCCCGAGGCAAACGCCGTTCCCTGACGGTCCACTGAGTATTCGGCATCGTCCTGTGCGCCCATGGGGCGCCAGATGCGCTCGGACACCAGTGCAGCCAGCGGGCGCCCGGTGACGCGCTGCAGCGCCCAGGCCACCGCCTCGGTCGCGGCGTTCTGGTAGTAGAACAGGCTGCCGTGCGGTGCTTGTACCGGCCGCGTCGCGGTGCGCAGAAAGTCCTGGATCGTGTCGGGCATGCCCGCGCGCGCCGGCAGCAGACCGGCGGCGGTGAACAGCCCCAGGTCGGGCGGCAGCTGCGGCGGGTAGGCCAGCGCCACCTCCATGTCCAGGTTCCGCTGCACGCTGGCCTGGCCCAGGGGCGTGTCGGCCAGCTCGGGCACGTAGCGCGCCAGCGGGGCGGACGGCTCCAGGCGCCCTTCCTCGATCAGTTGTGCGGCCAGCAGCCCGATCAGCGACTTGGACATCGAGGCCCAGGCATGGGCGTCGCGCGCGTCCATGCCCTCGAAGTAACGCTCATACACCACCCGGCCCCGATGCAGCACGAGCAGGGCGTCGATCTGGTTATCCGCCAGATACTGGTCGAAGCTTGCGCTGCGGCCTTCGGGCAGTTGCAACACCAATGCGTCCAGCGTGACTGGCTTGCCCATTGGAAGAGGCGCCTCCGCGCTCGCGGCGCGCACGGTCGCCGTCGGCACGCCCCGGCGCTTTCCGCGCAAGGCGCCACGCAGGTTTTCCGGCGCCAGCCAGTTGGCTTGCGCGGCCGGTGCGCGCTCAGGCGCCGCGGCGGTTCCGCCGGCCGCCCCGTGCGTGGACTGGGCCTGTGTGCCCACGGCCAGAACAGCCAACCCGGCGGCGGCCAGTGCTCGCCGCAGTGGCGCCACCACGAGCGCAGCAAAGCATGGGCTTCTTGGATTCGAGCCTGCAGTCATGTCGGGTCTCCCGAATCGAAACGGTTGGCTGCCGTGTCCGTCACGCGGCGGCCGGGGCCAGCAGCTCCCTGGCGACGGTGTTGCGCTGGATCTCGCTGGTGCCGGTAAGCACGCGGTACATGCGCAGCACGCGGAACAGGAACTCCACCCGGCGGCCCTGCACGATGCCCTCGCCGCCGTGGATCTGCACCGCGCGGTCGGCCACGCGAAACGCGGTTTCGGAGCAGAACAGCTTGGCCATCGAGCTCTCGGCGCGGCCGGCTGCGCCGGCGTCCAGCAGGCGGGCGGTGTGGATCATCAGCGCGCGTGCCGCCGCCAGCTCGGTGGCCATGTCGGCCAGCATGTGCTGTATCGCCTGGAACTGGCCGATCGCGCGGCCGAATTGCCTGCGCGCGAGCGCGTAGTCGCGCGCGTCGCGCAGCGCCACCTGCGCCAGGCCGACCATGGCGGGGCAATGCAGCAGGCGGTTGACGGTGATGCGCCCCAGCGCCAGCGCCAGGTCGCGGCCGCGCTCGCCGATCAGGTTGGCGCTGGGCACGCG
>JBDHRZ010000106.1:0-8287 GCA_039807845.1 Rhodoferax sp. | reverse complement strand
CGATGACCGGGTGGAACGAACGGCACAGCGCGATGAAGCCGCGCGCCGCCCAGCTCACCGGCGCCGGCATCAGGTTGCGCGCCGCCAGGATGCCCAGCGGCAGCGCCAGCAGGACGCCCACGAAGGTTGCGAGCACCGCGATCTGCATGCTCTCGAGCACGCCGGCGTAGAGCAGTTCCAGCTTGTCGGCGGCAGTCTGCGGCGGGAACATGCGCGCCAGGAAGACCGCACCATTACCCAATCCGGAGACGAAACGGCTCCAGGTCAATTCCAGCGTGGAGGCCGCGTACAGCACGTAGGCCAGCAGCACGAGCTTGGCTGCGCGCACGCGCCAGTCGGACGGGAACACGTGCGCGTGCCGGGACCGGGCCGGGGCACTCACCGCAACCACCCCTCGCCGCCATAGATGGCGGTGAGGTGGCCGTCGTCGAGCGCCTGCGGCGGCCCGTCGAACACCACCGCGCCGCGCGACATGCCGATGATCCGTCCGGCGCTGCGCCGCGCCAGGTCGACGTTGTGGATATTGATGACGACCGGGATCTGCTGGCGCTGCGAGAGTTCACTCAGCAGGTCCATGATCTCGATCGAGGTGCGCGGGTCGAGCGAAGATGTCGGCTCGTCCGCCAGCAGCAGCCGCGGCTGCTGCATCAGGGCGCGCGCGATGCCGACGCGCTGGCGCTGGCCGCCGGAGAGCTGGTCCGCGCGGCGCTTTGCGAAGTCGATGCCCAGCCCGACCGCATCGAGCAGGTCGAACGCCCGGTCGATGTCCTGCGGCGGGAATCGGCGCAACCACACGCGCCAGAACGGCAGGTAGCCCAGGCGGCCGGTCAGCACGTTCTCGATCACGGACAGACGCTCGACCAGGTTGTATTCCTGGAACACCATGCCGATGCGCCGGCGCGCGTGCCGCAGGCGCACACCGGTGAGCACCGCGAGATTCTCGCCTTCGAACCAGATCTCCCCGGCGGTCGGATCGACCAGCCGGTTGATGCAGCGGATCAGCGTCGATTTTCCCGTCCCGGACGGTCCGATGATGGCCGTGACACCGGTCGCCGGCAACTCCAGGTTGATGTCGCGCAGTACCGGTTCGCCGGGCCGGTACGCCTTGACGAGGTTGCGGATCGCGAGCGATGTGCCGGCGACGGAATCGTGCGTGTCCATGGTCGTTGCGATTGTCGCGTCACAGGCCCGCGCGCACGTCAGCGGGCCAGCCCCATCCGGGATGATCGATCAGCTCTTGGGCTTCTCGGCCTTCTTGCGCTCGAGCGCCTCGGTCTCGCGCTTGGACTCCGCCTCGTAGCTGCGCTTGTTGAACGGCGTGCCGGACTTCTCCGCGACCTCGCGCACCACGGCCCATTTTTCCTTGTAGGTGATCGGCACGTAGCGGTCCTCGCCGTTGAACTCCTTGGTTTCCTCGGGCGTGAACTTGTAGTTGAAGAAGCACTCGCGGATCTTCGCGGCCAGTTCCGGCTTGAGGTCATGCGCGTGCACGTACCCGTTGGTCGGGAACACCTCGCTGGTATAGAGCACGCGGAAGTCCTCGCGCTTCACGGTGCCGCGCGCGATCATGCGCTCGAACACGTCATCGGCCACCGCCGCCATGTCGTAGTCCCCGTGGCCGACTCCGAGAATCGACTTGTCGTGGCCACCGGACATCAGGGGCTTGTAGTCGTTGTCAGGCGTCAACCCGAGTGGCGGGAACAGCACGCGCGGTGCGAGGTTGCCCGAGTTCGACGAGGGCGAGGTATGCGCGACCTTCTTGCCCTTGAGGTCCCCGAGGGACTTGTACGGGCTCGACGCCTTCACCAGCGCGATCAGCTTGTAGCCACGCGGCCCGGCCGCCGACCCGCCGGCCGCAAACGGAACGGCGCCGGCCATGTTCACCGCAAAGGCGGTCGGCCCGGTGGAAAAGCCCGCAATGTGCAACCGACCCGAGCGCATGGCTTCGATCTGGGCGGTATTCGACTGCACCGAGAAATACATCACCTTGCGGCCGGTGCAACTGTTCAGGTGGTTGATGAACGGCTTGAGCAGGTTGGCGTAGATCGCAGGGTCCTCGATCGGCGTGTAGGCGAACACCAGCGTGGACGGATCCTTCAGTTTCGCGGGGTCCTTCGGGGTATCCGCCACCATGTCGTTGTTCGCGTCGCAGTACAGGTCGTCGAGTTGACCCCGGTTGGGGCAGGCATCCTGTGCCAGCGCCGAACCGACCGATACGCACGCGCCAACCAGCGCGAAAGTGATGGAACGCAGCAATGGAACCTCCTTTTACAGACCGCGGCCGGCCGTTGGAATGATGATCGGAGCGCGACGCCCCGCCAAGCGGGCACTGGGGAGTCGGCGGCGCATTTTGCTGTACAAAAGTTTTCGGGTCAATACAAATGCGCACACTGGTTGGCGCCGCGACGAACGCCGAAGTCGCTGGCCCCAGACTACGGACGCGACACACCGGTTGCGCCACCCGGTTTCGGTGTGCGCAGGGCACCCAACTCCGTCAGGTGCCCAAGGGCATTGTAAAAATGCCACAACGCCGGTTCGATGGCCAGAAAATGTAACGGATGGTGTGATACTGGCCGCCATGCGCTCCTGGCCCCTGCCTCCTCCCTCCCGCACCACCTCCCCCATCATCACGTCCGTTCCGAGGTCGTGGCGGTGAGCGGGTCGAGAGCGAACCCACCGAGGCACGGGTATTCGTCGACGCGCGGCACACGCGCGCGCATGACGGCAGCGCTGCTGCTGGCCGCTGCGGCCCTGGCACCCCAGGCCGCACTGGCCGCACTCGGCGCCTCCGTGACCCTGGTCGGGCCGGACCCGATCCATCCCGGCGAAGTCACCACGCTGCGCATCGAACTCTCCAACAGCGGCAGCACACCGATCACGGCGCTTTCGTTCCCGCACCAGCCACAACCCACGCCGGACCGCCTGCCCGGCGTGCTGCCCAACGGCCTGCGCATCGCCGGCGCTGCCAGCTACACCTGCAACGATCCGAACGGCAACGTCAGTTCACCGGGGGCCGGCGTGCTGACGGCGGCGACCGGCACCCAGGCGATCACACTGACGGGCGGCAACATCCCGGCCAACTTCGGCGGCACCGACGGCAGTTGCGTGATCCTGATTCCCGTCACGGCCGGTTCGTCCACCGGCGCCGCGGCCAACTACGCCTACACCATCAGCAACGCCAGCGTGACCGGAACCGACGGCAGCGGCCCAGTGGCCAACAGCGGCGCCGTGACGCAGACGATCGGCGTACGCGCGGTGGACCGGCCGACCATCACCAAGGCGTTCAGCAACGGGCCGGCGGTGCTGGGCGGCGCACCGGCCACGCTGACCTTCACGGTGAGCAATCCCAACAGCATCGCGCTGCCCGACTTCCAGTTCAGCGACGTGTTCCCGCTGGCCGGCGCCACGCCAGCCTTGCGTGTCGCACCCACGCCCAATGCGCAACTGAGTTGCCCGGGAGGCGGCACGGTGCCAGCATTCGCACCCGCGCCAGGTGACACCACGCTGAGCGCGACCGGCGGCACGGTGGCACCGAACAACGTGTGCACGATCAGCGTGGACGTGGTCGCCAACACGACCAACGGCGCGTACTCGGTGGATGCGGTCAACACCATCAACCGCAGCACCCAGTTCGCCAACGGCCTGGGCCTGGTGCCGGCGCAGGATGCCAGCGCCACGCTGAACGTGCGCTCCCCGCTGGCGGTCGCCAAGGCGTTCAGCAGCGGCGCACTGGCCAGCGGCGAGGCCGCCAGCCTGACGATCACGCTGAGCAACAGCGCAAGCGGGCCGCTCGCCATCACCACGTTCGACGACAACCCGATCGACGGCCGCGCGCCGCCGGCTCCGGGCTGAAGGTCACCGGCCAGTCCACCACCTGCGCAGGCGGTGCGGCGAGCGCGATCGGCGATACCGGCGTACGCCTGACCGGCGGCAGCATCCCGGGCGGCACACTGGCCACGCCCGGTACCTGCACGGTGACGGTCAACTTCATCGGTACCGTGACCACGCCCGGCACGCCGGTCAGCTATACCAACACCATTGCCGTGGGCGCCGTGGGCGTGGCGACGCCCGGCATCGTCAGCCAGGCGGTATCGGCCTCGCTGCTGGTGGTGGACGACCTGCGCGTGCTGAAATCCGCACCCACCCCGTCCAACCCGGCGCCGGGCAACCCGGTACGCTACCAGGTGACGGTCCAGAACTTCTCCAATGCGGTGCGCAACAACGTCGCGATCACGGACGACTTCGCGAACGGCCAGACCTTCCTCACCGGCACCATCGGCGGCATCGACTACACCCCGAGCGTGAGCGCCGGTTGCGGCGCCGTGACGACACCCGCGGCGGTGGGCGCGGCGAGCGCAACCTTCACGATCGGTGGCATACCGGCGCGCGCGAGCATCACCACGCCCTCGTCGTGCACGGTCACGTTCTGGGCCATGACCGATCCGAACGCCGGCGCCGGCGCGGCGATCACGAACGCCATCGCCAACGGCGGGGTCACCTATCCGGGCATCGTCAACCCGATCCCCGGAGCCACCTCGACACCGTCGGGCACGCTCGATCGGCCGGTGATGACGGTGGCCAAGGCGTTCGCGCCGTCCGGCCCGATGTCCGAGGGCTCGGTGACACGGCTGACCATCACATTGACCAACCGCTCCGCCAACCCGATCAGCAACGCCTCGATCTCCGATCCGCTACCCACCAACGGCGGCGTGGGGCAGATGCGCGTGGCCAGCCCCGCCAACGCCGCCACCTCCTGCGGCGCCGGGACCGTGACGGCGGTCGCTGGCACCAGCTCGGTGACGATGAATGGCGGCACGGTGCCGGCGCGCGCCAACGCCGGGTCCGGGGCCAACGGCAGCTGCACCGTGCAGGTGGACGTGCTGGCGCCCGCTGGCAGCTACACCAACACCGTCAACGCGAGCGGCACCGAGACGCTCGCCAACGGGCTCACGCGCGCGGTCGATCCGGTCTCGGCCACAGCGCCGATCAGCTTCACCTCCGCCATCGGCGCGAGCAAGACGTTCAATCCGGCATCGGTGTCTTCCGGCGGCAAGTCCACCGTCACCGTGCGCGTGAACAACTCCGGCGCCGTGGCGCTCACCGGGGTGGCGATCACCGACCCACTGCCCGCCGGCATGGTGCTGGCCAGTCCGCCTGCCGCCTACAGCAGCTGCGCCGGGCCGGTGGCGATCGGCGCGCTGGCCGGCCAGGTCGGCGAGGTGGCTGGCAATGCGGCGCGCGCCGAACTGCGCCACGAAGGCAATGGCTATGCCGTGAACGCGTTCGCGGCGCGCAGCGAGCGCGCGTTCAACAACCCGGCCTCGGCCTTCAACGGCGGGCGGCTGGACGCCGGCATCCGCGCCCACACCGACCTGTCGGAGCGCTGGCGCCTGTACGGCGAGGTGCTGCGCAGCGAGGACCGCGTGAGCGGCGCGCAGCGCGAAGGCGCGCAACTCGGCCTGCTGTGGCGTGCCAGCGACCGGCTGAACGTCGATTTCGCCCTGCGCACGATCCACGAACGCAACAGCGGCAGCGGCAACGGGCTATCGATCACCGCACCGCTCACCGCGCCGCTGGGCGCGGGCATGGGCGGCTCCATCTTCAGCGGCAACGCAGGCGGATTCTTCGGCAACGGCCTGGGCGCGCTCGACCCGGCCACCGGGCTGCCGCTGATCAACAGCGGCGCCACGATTCCCACCACCAGTACCCTGGGCGGCGGCGGCACGCTCGACGCCACCACGCTGCGCGTCGGTGCGAGCTACCGGCTCGATGCGCGCTGGACGCTGCGCGCCGAAGGCGAGGTGGGCATCGCCGGCGAGGCGCAACACCGCGCCGCGCTGGGCGCGGACTACCAGATCAGCGAACGCGCCCGCGCCTACGGCCGCTACGAAGCCCAGCGCGGCCTGTCGTCGCTGTACTCGCTCAGCCCGAGTTCGCGCAGCAGCGCGTTCGTCGCCGGTGTGGAGACCGACTACATGCAGGGCGGCCAGTTGTTCAGCGAATACCGGCTGCGCGACGCCATCAGTGCGCAGGACGTGGAACTGGCCTCCGGCGTGCGCAACGTGTGGGATGTCTCCGAGGGGCTGCGCCTGAGCACCAGCGCCGAGCGGCTGAGCGTGCTCTCGGGCGCTGGCCAGCAGGCCACCGCACTGGCTGCCGGCGCCGACTGGTTCGCCAACCCGCTCTGGCGCGTCTCCGGCCGGCTGGAATGGCGGCGCACCGGCTCCACCCCCGCGCTCGCCGGCGCCGACGGCTGGCTGTCGACGCTGAGCGTGGCGCGCAAGCTCGACCGCGACTGGACGCTGCTGGCGCGCAACTACCTGCTGCTGCAGGACAACCGCGCCACCGGCGACCTGTTGCAGGAGCGCTTCCAGATCGGTCTGGCCTACCGGGACACCGACACCAACCGCGTGAACGCGCTGGGACGCTACGAATACAAGCTCGAACGCGACGACAGCGTGAACCCGCGCAACCAGCGCGCCGCGCACATCCTCTCCACGCACGCCGACTACCACCCGTCGCGCCCCTGGTGGTGGACCGGGCGCTTCGCCGCCAAGTCGGTGCGCGAGGACATCGCCGCGGTGCGCGACAGCTACAGCGCATTCCTGCTGGGTGGTCGCGTGGTGCTCGACTTCGCAGAGAAGTGGAGCGGCTCGTTCATGACCAGCGTGCTGTGGAGCCCGCGCGGCAACAGCCGCCAATGGGCACAGGGCGTGGAACTGGGCTACCAGGTGCAGACCAACCTGCTGCTCGCACTCGGCGTGAACTGGAGCGGCTTCCAGGATCGCGA
Organism: Rhodoferax sp.; assembly: GCA_039807845.1. GTDB lineage: Bacteria > Pseudomonadota > Gammaproteobacteria > Burkholderiales > Burkholderiaceae_C > CAISIP01. The sequence continues at coordinate 1,497 of JBDHRZ010000106.1, read as the reverse complement.
TCTGAGCGCATCGGACTACACACGCAAGGGCGTCTACCTGCGGCTGCGCTGGAAGTTCGACGAAGACCTGTTGCGCGGCGGCCAGCCCGCCACCAACCGCACCCTCGACCGCGACCGCTGAGCGGATGCGATTCACCCCACCATCCCAGACCCTGAGCCGCCCGCGTCATGACACGAAGCCCCCAACCCCGTGATAGGTCCGAGCGCCGCCGGGCCGCCCCCAAGGCGCTCACATCCGCAGCCCGAAGGGCGGAGGATTTCCCGGTCAGCCGCCGGGCCGCCCCCAAGGCGCTCACATCCGCAGCCCGAAGGGCGGAGGATTTCCCGGTCAGCCGCCGGGCCGCCCCCAAGGCGCTCCCATGGGCCACTACCGTGCGTCTGGGCCGGGCGTTGCCCGCCATGCTGTGCGGCCTGCTCGCCGCCGGCAGCGTCCTCGCGCAGGCGCTCTCGGCACCAAAGGATCGCATCACCGACCAGGCCATCCACGCGGATTACCGCACCTACGAGCAGTTGCAGGAGCGCATCCGTGCGCTGAACAGCGCGCAGCGCCCGCTGCGAGACTACCAGTTATCGAAGGCGCAATGCTGGCTGGACGTGTCGTTCCACGAGTACACGCGCAACGACCGCTCGGCGTTCCCGCAACAGGCGCTAGAACAGTCGCTGATCCTCGTGCAGGGCATGGAGACAGGCCGCACCGACCTGCCGACGGACACGCCGCTGGTGAACGACGCGACACGCCTGCGTCCCGATCTGTGGGCTGGCGCCGAGGCGCTCAAGGGCCAGCCGGGCTGGCCCTGCGCCGCCCAGCGCGTGGCCTGTGCCGAGGTCGAACTGGTACACGCGGGCAACGAGTTCGCGCAGCAGGGCTGGCGCCACGCCAACCCCTATGTGCAGATGGCCGAAGACCTGCTCGCGCAGGCGCGCAGCCAGGCGCAGGCCTGCGTGCCGCCAGCGGCGCCGCAGGCTGGCGTACCGGCGCCTGCGCCGACCCCCGTGCCGGTCGCCGTTGCCCCGGCCCCGACTGCGCCTGCCGTGCGTGCGCCACAGCCGCTGGAATTCCAGGCCAACGTGCTGTTCAACCACGACCGTTCCGAGCGCAGCCAGGCGCGCACGCTCACGCTCGAGCGGCTGGACGCGGCCATTGCACGCACGAAGGAGCCGGGCACGCAACTGCAGGCGGTGTTGCTCGTCGGCCACGCGGACCGCACCGGCACACCGGCGTACAACCAGGCGCTGGCGGAGCGGCGCGTGCAGACGGTGCGCGACTTTCTCATCGCGCGCGGCATCGCGGCATCGCTGATCCAGACGCGCGTACGCGGCGACACCGATCCGGTCACCGAGTGCCGAGGCAAGTTCCCCTCGCACGCACAGGAACTCGAGTGCCTGCTGCCGAACCGGCGCGTGGAGGTGAACTTCCAGACCCTGCGCCAGCGCTGAGCGGCCGCAAGGATAGGCATTACGCCCGCGCGAGGTCCGACAGCGGCCCCGGCCCGGCTC